>CAYQXN010000007.1:0-43760 GCA_964421585.1 uncultured Ruminococcus sp.
ACAAAAAAGTAATTTTTATTATATTTGGACTTTGTTTTATATATATGATTATAGGTTATCTGTGCGGTATTAATTATTATTGGTATGAAAGTTGCTATATGTTCCCTTTAGGAATGACTATTGCTTTATATAAAGATGTATTTTATAATTTTATTACGAAAAGATTTATGATAAGTATTTTCACATCAATAGTAATGCTTATTCTGTTTTATGGGGGGTATTTCTTATATGGAGGAGTAGGCTTTGAGATACTTTTTATTTTAGGCTTAATAATTTTTTTATTGTGCTTATGTACAAAGATTCGAGGAACATCAAAGATAATATCATATTTTGGCAGGCTTTCTTTGGAAATATATTTGGCACATACAGTCATTTTGGGAATGGTTTTCAGACATTTGCCTTTTAAGGATACTATATTTGGATATGTAGTGTTTATGTTATTGTCGTTGGCATTGGCCTTTGTAATTAATAAGGCTGAAAAAATAATCATTAATTTATTTGAAAAGAAATAATAAATATCATGTTTCAAGTTTATCTGACTCGCAAGCTTATTTATCTGTCCTTATGATGTAATAGAAGTCATAAAAATAGCGTGTTGATTATGTTTATTTATATCCTAGATATTAATAAGTTAAAAGATAGGACACAATAATATACAACGTAAAACATTATATGTGAATATAAATATCCGAATTCTGTTCGGATAGATTCAAACTTCATTTTGTTTGGATAATCGATTTGACATCCATACAAATTTGATATATAATACAATTTAATGGTAATAGATTAATTTTTTTTGTTCAATAATATTGAAGTGTAGACATTATTATTTCTAGAGGTTGTATGTGGGGATAAAGATGAAAAAAATCAATTTGCGTAAGATAATTCTTGCTCTTTCTGACATATTTATAATAATTGTCAGCGGGATAATAACAAATTATATATTGTCCTTTTTTGATTTCATTGGTGCTGAGGCAAGCAGAGGCTTGCTTTATTATATTATTATTGATTTAATTATGTGCCTTCTTGCTTTGATTGTTTCGGGTGCATATACGAGATTTTGGCGGAATTTCCGCATTAAGGACTATGTGTCCGGCGGAGTTGCAATGATGCTTGGCTTTGTTGCAGGATATGTGGTTTCGTATGTTTTGCAGATTCCTCAAAGGAAGGTTTTTGTTTTCTCTTATTTTGTTGTAGCAACAATAGGGATTTTGCTTTTCCGTCTTATTTTTAAGCGTGCTTTTCTTGACCTTACAGAGGCGGGGCGTACAGACGCTTATGAGCGTACACTAATTGTAGGTGCAGGCAATGCAGGCAGGTTAATTCTCACGGAGATTCAAAATGCCCGCTATGACGCAAATAACCCGTCACGTAATATTCTTCCCGTTTGTTTTGCTGATGATGATACTACTAAGCTCCACAACCGAATTAATGGCGTAGAGATAGTCGGTACCTGCCCTGAGATTCCTAAAATCTGCACGGATAATGATATCACAAATATAATTGTTGCTTTGCCGTCTGTTGATGAGGATGCAAAGCGTAGAGTTTTGGAATATTGCAGCGGAACAACTTGCAAGGTAAAGGTTATTCCGTATCTGAGTGAGTTGCTTTTTGATGAGAGGAATACACAGCTTCTTACCCAGGCAAAGGAAATTAAAATTGAGGATCTCCTTGGAAGAAAGCCTATTGAGTTCAACGAAGAGGAAATCAGGAAATTTATAACAGGCAAGGTCTGTATGGTTACGGGCGGCGGCGGTTCAATCGGCAGTGAGCTTGTCCGTCAGATTGCAAAGTATAGTCCAAAACAGATTATTATAGTTGATATTTACGAAAATAATGCATATGATATACAGCAGGAAATGTTTCTTAAATACGGTACAAAGCTTGACCTTGTAACTCTTATTTCATCAATTCGCGATTATGAAAAGATGGATAAAATATTCCGCAAATATCGACCGCAGCTTGTGTTCCATGCAGCGGCTCACAAGCACGTGCCGCTGATGGAGACGGTGCCCGAAGAAGCAGTTAAAAACAATGTTTTCGGTACTTTCAATGTTGCCACTCTTGCAGAAGTTTATAAGGTTGATAAATTCGTTATGATTTCAACCGACAAGGCTGTTAATCCCACAAATGTTATGGGTGCCACAAAGCGTTCCTGTGAGATGATTATTCAGTACAAGGCGCAGACAAGTGAGCATACAGAGTTTGTTACAACTCGCTTCGGCAATGTTCTCGGCTCGAACGGATCGGTCATTCCGCTGTTTCGCCGTCAGATTGAGAGCGGCTCGCCCGTTACTGTTACTCATCCCGATATTATAAGATATTTTATGACTATTCCTGAGGCTGTTTCTCTTGTGCTTGAAGCAGGTGCAATGGCGAAGGGCGGCGAGATTTTTGTTCTTGATATGGGTGCGCCTGTCAAGATTACAACTCTTGCCGAAAATCTAATCAGAATGTACGGAAAGGTGCCGTACAAGGACGTACCTATTGTATTTACAGGGTTGCGCCCGGGTGAAAAGCTGTTTGAAGAGCTTCTTATGGATGAAGAGGGGCTTAAATCGACGGAAAATAAGAAAATTTTTATTGGCAACCAGATTAATATCAATTCAGCCGAGATGCTTTCAAAACTTGAAAATCTGCGCAATGCTGCGGAGGCTAATGACAGTGAAAAAACAGTTGAGCTGCTGAGCGATTTGGTTCCTACGTTTAATCATCAGATAAATTAATTTATAGGCAACTTTAGAAAAGGAGCATAAATTATGTGCGGTATAGTTGGATATGTTGGTACTAAAGATTGCAGCGAGGTGCTTGTAAATGCGCTTTCAAAGCTTGAATACAGGGGCTATGATTCAGCAGGCATAGCTGTGTTTGAAAATGATGAAATACGTACGGTTAAGACCAAGGGTAAGCTTGATGACCTTAGAGCAAAGCTCAGCGAGGACGGAAAACCCGAGGGACATATTGGTATCGGGCATACGCGATGGGCTACTCACGGAGAGCCTTCGGATATAAATTCACATCCCCACAGCGGAGCCAGAGTTACTATTGTGCATAACGGAATCATTGAAAACTACATAGAGCTCAAGGAATTTCTGATTTCAAAGGGCAGAAGTTTTCTAAGTGATACCGACACAGAGGTTGTTGCCCAGCTTCTTGACTACAGATACAGCGGTGACCCGATAAAAACTATTGATGAGGTTATGGCTGACCTTAAGGGGTCGTTTGCGCTTGGCATTATGTTTAAGGATTTTCCTGACAGAATTTTTGCTGTCCGCAGAGAAAGCCCGCTGATTGTCGGTGTTGCAGACGGAGAAAGCTTTATTGCGTCGGATGTTCCGGCTATTCTTAAATATACAAGGAATTACTATCTTCTTGACCACGATGAAATTGTTACTCTTACTACAGACGGTGTTTCATTTGTTGACGAGCTGCTTGATCCGATTGAAAAGGAACTCAAGACAGCAGACTGGGATATGGAAGCAGCTGAAAAGAGCGGGTATCCTCACTTTATGATTAAGGAAATCAACGAGCAGCCTGCGGCAATCAAAACTACAATTATGCCGAGAATTAAGGACGGCTTACCTTGCTTTGAGGAGTGCGACATTACTCCCGACAGATTAAAAGATTTCAAAAATATCACTATCGTAGCCTGCGGTACTGCTATGCATGCAGGAATGGTTGGCAAATACGTTATTGAGGATTTGGCAAGAGTGCCTGTAACAGTTGACATAGCTTCCGAATTCCGTTACAGAAACCCGATTGTAGGCAAGGGAGACCTTGTTATTATCATTTCACAGTCAGGCGAGACCGCCGACAGCCTTGCTGCAATGCGTCTTGCAAAGCAAAAAGGCGCAACCACGCTTGCAATTGTAAATTCAAAGGGCAGCTCAATTGCCCGTGAGGCGGATATGCTTATTTATACGCTTGCAGGCCCTGAAATTGCCGTTGCCTCAACAAAGGCATATATTACTCAGCTTTCGGTTATGTATCTGTTTGCCTTTGAACTTGCGCTTGCCAAGGAAACCGTAAGCTCGGCGGAGTGTAAAAGGCTTGTGTCCGCACTTATAAAAATGCCTGAGGCAGTGCAGTATGTAATTGACAATTGCGAGGAAAAGTGTAAGTATATTGCCACAAAGCTTATTACAGCTGAAAGTCTGCTTTATATAGGCAGAGGACTTGATTATGCGCTTTCAATGGAGGGCTCTCTTAAGCTCAAGGAGGTTTCATATATACATTCCGAAAGCTATGCGGCAGGTGAGCTTAAACACGGCACAATTTCACTGATTGATAAGGATACGCCTGTAATTGCGGTTGCAACTCAGACAGATGTTATTCCCAAGACAATCAGCAATATTGTTGAAGTTAAATCCAGAGGAGCAAAGGTTATTCTTGTGTGCACAGACAGCTGTGCCAGAGAGCTCAAAGAGGGCATTGCAGATTATGTTGTTGAGATTCCTCATTCAGATGAGCTGCTTATGCCTATCACAGCGGTAGTTCCGTTACAGATTCTTGCTTACTACACAGCAGTCAACAGGGGCAATGACCCTGATAAGCCAAGAAATCTGGCTAAGTCTGTTACGGTGGAGTAAGTAGAAATAAATTTACCAGTTTGTCCAAAACACAAATTAATTACCACGCGATTAATCACCCGACTGATGAAAGTCGGGTGATTTTGCGTTTAAAATTATGATTAAAAACAGCAAAATGAAAAAAAAGGCTGCATTGTCTTGTAATTTCTTGCAGAATTATGTATAATAAACAAGTATATACAATGATTAGGAAATTGCCGAAGTATGATAACGGAGGAATTGCAGATATGACATTAAAAAGCCTTAAGCGTGCGATTGCAATTATAATGTGTGCGTTGTGCATAGTCAGCGGTATTACGGTTTGCAGTGCGGCGTCGCAGGAATATACTGTTTCTGAGCTGGATGAAATGAGCATTACACTGCCGGACGGTATGTCTGCTATAACAAGAAACAGCAATAGCAGTGAAAAGTATTTTTCTGTTTTCGGCCTTGATTATGACACGACTATGAACAATTTTAAGAACAGTGACATTTATCTTCAGGGTATGGACGATTCTTCAACGCTTACGCTTACTGTTTCTATGACAAAGACCGAGGAAAGTCAGGGAATCAAAAACTACAATCTTCTTGACAACGAAGAACTTAGTGAGGTTGAGGGAAACTTTCTCAATCAAAACGAATACTCTTCCTGCACCCCCGATCAGAGCGAGGATAATAAAATTTTATGGCTTTTGTTTAGCGCAAAAGTTACAGCCGGAGGAACCAGTATCAGCGCATATCAGGCTCACACTGTGTATGACGGTATGAGCGTAAATATCACGCTTCAGCGTAACGGAAGCAATGTAACAGCCGCTGATTACGAAGTTTTTTCACAGGTTGTATCGACCGTTTCGTTTGGCAGAGAGAGCTCCCTTGAAGCTCTTATTCCTGTTATAATAGTCGGCGGAGCGGCAGTTGTAATTATTCTTGTGGTGATTCTGGTTATTGCAGTTAAACGTGCTGCAAAGAAGGGCAAAAAGAGTAAAAACGACAAAATTATAAGCGAGCTTGCAGATAAATATAAGCTCAGAGAAAACGAAAAATCAAAGGGAAGAAATAAAAGAAAAAAGACTTCATATGATGATAATGAAGACAGCTTTGATGAATTTGTTGACATAAGCTTCTATGACAACTCTGCAAATTCGGAAGGCAGTGATTACATTGACAGCCGAACGTTTGAGGACAATCTTGAAGAACAGTTAAAGCAGGACTATCTAGGCGAAACTGAGCCTGATGATGTAAGAATTTATGACAAAAATAAACCGGATACTGTTGTTTCTGATGAAGAAATTGATGAGATTCTCAACTCAGCGCGTTCGTTTGAGTCGGATTCCGACAAGATAGTATATTTTGACGATGCACAAAAAGAGTCTGATGATGACGTTTCTGAAGATAATATTTCACAGGATTATGAAACAGACACATCAGTACAGGAGGAGACTTATAATCAGCACATTGAAGAAGCTGATTATGATACAGAGGAACCTGACAAAGAAGAGCTTGACCTTACTGAGGACGGTCTGACAGAGGTTGACGAGTTCAACAATGATGAAGAGCTGGTGCGCTCGCAGGCTAAAAGGATAAAATTCTCAGACAGTGACGATTTCTTTGAGGAAGCTCCTAAAAGGACTATGGGTATAATCAGCAACAAGGAGCTTGACGAAGCCGAGGATTATGACGTTATCAATGAGATTGAGCAGCGTGCGGCTCGTGTTGAGATTGAGTCAGAAGATGTTGACGCAGGTGTTCCTATTGATGTTAGAATTAAGAAAATAGGAAAAGGCTTCAAGTCGTTTGGAATTCATTTAGGATATTTCTGCACAAACGTTTACAGGCTTATTAAGCGCAAAAGGGCAATTGCCAAGCGCAAAAAGGCAGAAGAAGAACGTCGTGAACGCGCAAGAATAAGAGCAGAAAGACAGCGCCGTCAGCGCAGAGCTGAGGAAAACGGAAGTCTTGTTAAGGTTCACGGCAGAAATGACGGCAGAACGTCTCAGAGCAGTGTACGCAGCTCTCAGAGAAGAACTATTTCATCAAATCAGACCCGCAGACGACCGAATAATAACAGAAGATAAGATAAATTATAATTGTGTGATGAATAACCTGCTGTGCAATCAATGCAGGAATAACATCATAAAACTTGTAATCGGAGAAAAATATGACCGGATTATTGATTAAAAATGCAACAGTTGTATCACCTGCGGACAATATAAATGCAAGGCTTGATATACTTGTGCGCGACGGAGTTGTGGCTGAGGTCGGAAAAAATCTGGTCTCAGACGGCACGGTTATAAACGCAGAGGGACTTTACGCAATACCCGGAATTGTTGATATGCACGTTCATCTTCGTGACCCCGGACAGACGCACAAGGAGGATATTATCACAGGCTGCAAGGCTGCCGCCGCAGGAGGGGTGACAAGCCTGCTTGCAATGCCAAACACTGTTCCTGCGGCAGATAACGGCGAAACCGTGAAATATATTCTTGATAAAGCAAAAAATGCCGACGCTCGTGTTTATGTGGCTGCAAGCGTCACTAAGGGGCTTAAGAGCATTGAGCCGACCGACCTTGACGAGCTTAAGTCGGCAGGTGCAATTGCCTTGTCTGATGACGGCAGACCTGTTGAGAATACAAAATTTCTGAGTGACGCGATGAAAAAAGCTCCTCGGCTTGGTATGCAGGTGGTAGCTCATTGCGAGGATTTGTTTCTTGCCGACGGCGGTAAAATTAACGAGGGAGAGGTATCCGAAAAGCTCGGTGTAAAGGGGATTCCCACCTCTGCCGAGGACTGCGGAACAGCAAGAGAAATTGCCCTTGCGGCGGCTCTTGGCGTGCCGATTCATATCTGCCACGTAAGCACCAAAACAAGCGTTGAGCTTGTGAGAGACGCCAAGGCAAGAGGAGTTAAGGTTACCGCAGAAACTGCTCCGCATTATTTTTCGCTCACAGAGAGGGAGCTCCTCAGAGGTGACGCTGACTACAGGATGAATCCTCCGCTCAGAACACAGGCTGATGTTGATGCAATTATAGCCGGTCTGACTGACGGAACGCTTGATGCAATTGCCACAGATCATGCTCCGCATACTCCGGAGGAAAAGGCGGACTTTGTAAAAGCGCCTAACGGTTCAATAGGCATGGAAACATCATTTGCGGTTGCAAACACATATCTGGTTAAGACAGGCATTATGCCGCTTGAAACGCTTGTTGAGAAGATGAGCGTAAATCCTGCAAGGATTTTGGGTATTGATGCAGGAACACTGAGCGTTGGCTCACCTGCAGATATTGTTTTGATTGACCTTGACGAGGAGTGGATTGTAGATATTAACAAGCTTCACGGCAAAAGCAAAAACACACCGTTCAAGGGCAAGAAGCTTTGCGGCAGAGTTAAAAAGACAATACTCGGCGGAAAGCCGGTATTTGAGCAATAAAAATTCCGGGAACCGCTTGATAAATCACGAATAAATGCTGTCTGCACAATTTGTACAAACGATTTAATGAGTGTTTCACTGGTAATATGCTTATCCCTTAGAAGGCTGATATATGGCTTAATTTTATATAGCTTTATTTTACGATGAATTATTGCTTAATTAATATTTTCCGTCATGATTTTCCGTCATGCAAACCTGCGGTTTGTTAAACGAGGGAGCTGTATATATTATTTTCAAATAATTATTTGATATAGAATTATCAAGCAAATAATTCAAGCAAACTTATTGTCGGGGTATCAAACAAACAATATTTTAGTTGACGAAAAGGAATAAACATATTACAATTATACGTAAAATTATTACGGCGCGTCTGAAAACATAAAAATGACGGAATATTTCGCCAAGATTAGGTGAGTTTGAGCTTTTTTGCAAAGTAATAACCCGTATTGGTATAAATAGACAGGTGTTTTGAGTTTTCAGACAGCCCTCAAAAAAGGAGAGACTTTATATGGCACAGAAAGGCGATTTACTTTCAGTAAGACAGGACATCAGAGTTGTTGACGCAACTATTCGCGACGGCGGACTCTGTAATGATTTCAGATTTGATGATAAATTTATCAAGGATTTATATTCAGCTAACGTCAAGGCCGGCGTTGACTATATGGAGTTCGGTTACAAGGCTTCAAAGGAAATTTTTAACGAAGAAGATTTTGGCAAATGGAAGTTCTGTAAAGACGAGGATATTCGCAAGATTGTCGGTGATAACAAGACAGACCTTAAAATTGCCGTTATGGCTGATGTCGGCAGAACCGACTTCAAGAAGGATATTATTGCCAAAAAGGACAGCCCTATTGACCTTATAAGAATTGCAACATATATCAATACAATCCCTGCAGCAGTTGAAATGATTGAGGACGCTGCAAAGAAGGGCTACGAGACCACAATCAACATTATGGCTGTTTCCAAGGCCAGAACAGAGGATATTAAGACCGCTCTTGAGACACTGGGAAAAACCTCTGTAAATGCGTTCTATATTGTTGACAGCTATGGTTCAATCTATCCCGAAGAGGCAAGAAGGCTTGCCGAGATGTACAGTGAAATTGCCGATAAGTACAACAAGTCTGTGGGCGTTCACGCTCACAACAACCAGCAGCTTGCATTTGCAAACACAATTGAGGCTATGGTGTACGGCGCAAGCTATCTTGACGGCACTGTAGATGGAATGGGCAGAGGTGCAGGCAACTGTGCGCTTGAGCTTCTTCTCGGTTTCCTCAAAAACCCGAAATACAAGGTTGATCCAATCGTAAAGATTATTGAAGAGCATACAACAAAGCTCAGGGCTGAGGGCGTTAAGTGGGGCTATGATATTCCATATATGCTCACAGGTCAGTACAATACTCATCCCCGTCCTGCAATTTCTTTTGTAAAGGAAGGCAGAAAGGATTACTATAAGTTCATCAACGAACTGTACGATATTATCAACAACTGATTTTTGCAGATAAATTAAAGTCACAGACCGCCCAATTTGCTCAATTAGGAGATAACAAAATGAAAAGCGAAAGATTTGTAAAAGTATATACTCAGGGACAGTTGAATGTAACTGAGATTTGGGTTGATAAGGTTACAGGCGTTAATTACTTGTATCATATTTCAGGTTATTCCGGTGGGTTGACCCCGTTGCTTGACAGAGAGGGAAAACCGATAATTACAGCAATTACAAATAATAATATATGAAACACCATATGAAGCTCAATCCGTCTCCGTTTAATATGATAAGCTCAGGCGAAAAAACAATAGAATTAAGGCTATATGATGAAAAACGCCGCAGGATAAAAATTGGCGATGAGATTGAATTTGAAAATACTGATGACAGCACGCTAGTGCTAAATACACAAGTTTTGGTTTTGCACAGGTTTTGCTCATTTGATGAGCTTTACAGCACGCTTCCCTTGCTGAAATGCGGTTATACACCTGATAATGTTGCAGCGGCAAAGCCAAGCGATATGGAGTTTTACTATCCGATTGAACAGCAGGAAAAGTATGGTGTTGTCGGCATAGAGCTTAAACTAATTTGACAAATTTGCGGTATAGCTTCTTAGGCAAATATGTAATAGCTCAAGATATTAAACAAACGGCTTTTTACATCGTACAGGAGGATAAAATGGCATTTGACAGACTTATTGAAAACATAGTAAAAACGCAGAACCCGACCGTTACAGGTCTTGACCCCAAGCTTGATTTTGTGCCTGCGTCAATCAAGGAAAAGTGCTTTGAAAAGTACGGAAAAACTCTTGACGGTGCTGCTGCCGCTCTTTTTGAATTTAACAAGGCGCTCATTGATGCTCTTTATGACATTGTGCCTGCAATCAAGCCGCAGGCTGCATATTATGAGATGTACGGCTGGCAGGGTGTAAAGGCTCTGAGCGATACCATTGCATACGCAAAATCAAAGGGTATGTTTGTTATAACAGACGGTAAGCGTAATGATATAGGCACAACTATGGAGGCTTATGCAACCGCTCATCTGGGCACAACCAATGTTGCAGATGAGAGCTTGGAGGCATTTGGCGCCGACGCTCTCACGGTAAACGGTTATCTCGGCACAGACGGCATTAAACCGCTTGCAAAAATCTGCAACGGAAAGGATAAGGGCATATTTGTTCTTGTAAAGACTTCCAATCCGAGCTCGGGCGAGCTTCAGGATATGAAGCTTGATACCGACGAAACCGTATATGAGCACATGGGCAAAATGTGCGAGGACTGGGGTTCTGAGCTTATGGGCAGATATGGCTATTCGGCTGTGGGTGCAGTTGTGGGTGCAACATATCCTCAGCAGCTTAGCGAAATGAGAGCAAAGCTGCCTCACACATTCTTCCTTGTTCCCGGTTATGGCGCTCAGGGCGGCGGCGCAGAGGATGTAAAAAATGCCTTTGACGCAAACGGGCTTGGTGCAGTCATCAATTCGAGCCGCGGCATTATGTGTGCGTGGAAGAAACAGGACGGTATGAATGAGGATGATTTTGCCGTTGCTGCACGCAATGAAGCAATAAGAATGAGAGATGAAATTATAGGCTGTATCGGCAGTATTAAAATATAAAATTCGGAAAGAATTGTAAAATTTATGATTTCAAATTGCTCTTATTGTTGACTTTGACATTTTTTGAGCGTATAATTTATTTGTGACTGTAAATAAATCTGATAGTATGAATTGGATTTTGTTCAGCTGACAATTTGTTTTATTAAAATTTTTATATCAAGGGAGTTTTTACAAATGGCAAGAGTATATAACTTTTCTGCAGGTCCTTCTATGTTACCTGAGGCTGTTCTAAAAAAGGCTGCCGCTGAAATGCTCGACTATGAGGGCAGCGGTCAGAGCGTAATGGAGATGTCGCACCGCAGCAAAACTTTTGATAAGATTATCAAGGACGCTGAGGCTCTTCTCCGAGAGATTATGAACATTCCCGATAACTACAAGGTGCTCTTCCTTCAGGGCGGCGGCTCAACCCAGTTTGCTATGGTTGCGCTCAACCTTATGAATAAGAACAACAAGGCTGACTATATTATCACAGGTCAGTGGGCAAAGAAGGCTTTTCAGGAGGCTCAGAGATACGGCGACGTTAAAGCGGTTGCATCATCTGCCGACAAGACCTTTACATACATTCCTAAGACAGACAAATCTATGTTCCGTAAGGACGTAGACTATGTGTATATCTGCCTTAACAATACTATCTATGGTACTGTTTATCATGAGCTTCCCGACACAGGCGATATTCCGCTTGTAGCTGATATTTCATCCTGCATTTGTTCGGAGCCGATTGATGTTTCAAAGTTTGGTCTGCTTTTTGCAGGTGCACAGAAGAATATGGCAGGCGCAGGTCTTACAATTGCTATTATAAGAGAAGATTTACTCGGCAATGCTATGGACATCACTCCTACAATGCTCAATTACAAAACGCAGACTGACGCTGATTCGCTCTACAATACACCTCCCTGCTATACAATCTATATAGCAAAGCTTGTTCTTGAGTGGATTAAGAACGAAATCGGCGGTCTTGACAAGATGAAGGAGCTTAACGAAAAGAAGGCAAAGCTTCTTTATGACTTCCTCGACAGCTCAGAGCTGTTTAACGGTACAGTTGTTCCCGAGGATCGTTCACTTATGAACGTTCCGTTTGTTACAGGCGACGAGGAAAAGGACGCTAAATTTGTAAAAGCTGCTACAGAGGCAGGTTTTGTAAACCTTAAGGGTCACCGCACAGTAGGCGGTATGAGGGCTTCAATCTACAACGCAATGCCGATTGAGGGTGTTGAAAAGCTTGTTGACTTTATGAAAAAGTTTGAGGCTGAAAACAAGTAATTTATTCTAAATTTAATTCATAAAAAGGATTGATATATAATGTATAATATTCTTACATTAAATAAAATTGCCAAGATTGGCACTTCAAGACTTGGCGATAACTACAGCTACGGTGACGACGTACAGACTCCCGACGCTGTGCTTGTAAGAAGCGCCGCTATGCACGATATGGAGTTTGCCGATAATCTTCTTGCAATTGCAAGAGCAGGTGCGGGAACAAATAATATTCCAAAAGACAGATGTACAGAGCAGGGCATTGTTGTGTTTAACACACCGGGTGCCAATGCAAATGCTGTTAAGGAGCTTGTAATTGCCGGTATGCTTCTTGCTTCAAGAAAGATTACCGAAGGCATAGACTGGGCAAAAACTCTTAAGGGCAACGGTGACGCTGTCGGTAAAATGGTTGAAAAGGGCAAGAGCCAGTTTGTAGGTCCTGAGCTTAAGGGCAAGACTTTGGGTGTTATCGGTCTGGGTGCAATAGGAATTCTTGTTGCAAACGTTGCGGTAGCCCTCGGTATGGATGTTATTGGTTTTGACCCATTTATGTCAGTTCCAAATGCGCTCAAGCTTGACCCTGCAGTTAAGCTGATGAAGAATAACGAAGAGGTTATGACAGGCTGTGATTACCTCACCATTCACGTTCCGCTCACTCCCGATACAAAGGACTTGGTTGACGCTGATGTGATTGCCAAGATGAAGGACGGTGTTCGCATCCTCAACTTCAGCCGTGACGGTCTTGTTAATTCAGCGGCTGTTCTTGAAGCTCTCAAGAGCGGCAAGGTTGCAAAGTATGTAACAGACTTTGGCACAGATGATATTCTTGGCGAAGAAAACGTAATTTGTATGCCGCACCTCGGCGCATCAACCCCCGAAAGTGAGGACAACTGTGCCGTTATGGCTTGCGACCAGGTTAAGGAATACCTTGAGAACGGTAATATTATCAACTCGGTAAACTATCCTGCAATCTCACTTCCGAGAACGAATGAAGGCGACACTCGTTTTTGCGTTATGCACAAGAATGTGCCGGAGCTTTTGAAGAAGGTGCTTTCAGAGATTAAGGGCAATGTTGAGAATATGCTCAGCAAGAGCCGCGGAGACTACGCTTACACAATCATCGACGTTGCCGGTGCGGATACGGCTGACGCTGACAAAATTGCGGCTGTGGACGGCGTTGTAAGAGTAAGGGCTATTTGATTTGTTGGCGCTGTTTGCAATTTAAAATAATTAATTTTGGTGGGACTGTTATTATTTTAGCAGTCCCAATTGTTTTAATTTGACGTTGAAAACAGCATAGATAAATGTTATAATCATAAAAACATTTATGCAGGAGTGTTGATTTTGAATATAAAATATTCGCTGCCCAAAAAAATTGAAAATGATTTGATTTTGCTTGCCAAGAAATATTCTATAGAAAAGCTGGTTCTTTTTGGTTCGAGAGCAAGAGGAGATAATAGGTCTGTGAGCGATATTGACCTTGCAGTGAGCGGAGGAGATGTCAGCAGATTTAGATGTGATGTCGATGATGAAATAGAAACACTTCTTATGTTTGATATTGTAAATCTTGATGAGCCTATACAACAGGAATTGATAAATTCCATTGAGAGTGAGGGAGTAATAATTTATGAGAAAATTTGATAATTTTTGCAAGGCGCTCGAAAATCTCAGACAAATTTACAGTTATTCAGAACCTTATGATACCGTAACAGAAACAGGTCTTGTGGCTCTGTTTGAAATATGCTTTGAACAATCGTGGAAAGCTATGAAAGAGGTTCTTGAAGAACACGGTTATGACAGCAGCAAAACGGGTTCACCGAGAATGATAATCAAGCTTGCATATGCGTCGGGAATGATTACAGATGAGGACGGTTGGCTTGACGCTCTGTCTGCTCGCAACGATGTGGCTCATTCCTATAATGAAAAAGTTGCACTTAATATAATTAATAGTACAAAAGATACCTTTGTAGCACTGTTTGAAAATCTGGAAAACGAGCTTAAAATCAACTGGATATAAAAACTTATAATACCGCTTACACAGTCATTGGTGTTGTAGACAAAATTGCGGCTGTGGACGGCGTTGTAAGAGTAAGGGCTATTTGATTTTATTATAAAATTGCATAATTTAAAATATGAAACTAAAAACGGCGTAACCATTGCAGTTACGTCGTTTTGTTGTGTTTTATAGTATTATTTTAGTCATTAAGAAGTTTGTATTTTATCATATAATGCTCAAGCATTTTTGCAAGATTATCATAGTAGCAACCTAAGATGGCTGTACATATTATTATAATTGCAGTGACAATTACTTCAATCAATACTACTAAAGCAGTAAAACCTATACCTATAATCGGGGATAATACGGAGAACGTTATCGCAATACCTACTAAGCCGGCAATGCCGATTATTACGCTGATAATTGCAAGAAATACACAGTATCCTCTCATAAGCCCGGTTCTGTTTTCTTTAATTCTATTTTTGAGAATTTCATCAGCTTCCTTGACAGTGAGTGTATCATATAAATCTGCAAACGCCTTATAGCGTACAAAGTAATTTATGTATGTAAAGAAAATAAGCAATGCAATTACAGCCAGCGGAATGACGGGCAATGAAATAAAGCTGCTTGTTGCCACAGATGATACTATTATTAATATAATTGCTCCTATGCTTCCGACAACTGCTGCAATACCTGTAATTATTGAACCAAAGCTATGATACAGCTTTGCCGGAAATACATACGACAATTTATCCATGGGATTTATTGAAGTGCTTTGTTCGTGTTCAATCATTTTTGCAAATGCAAATATTGAACTAAAATTTATATAACTAAAAAATACAGGTATTAACGAAACAATTATTGAAGTTACCACTACGGTTGTCAGGACGCTGTTGCTTAAATTGTTATATTTAAACACGCTTTGAAAATTACCATAAAAAGCAAGGATAGAAACTATATTTGATAAAAAAGCAATAATTGAAATAACAAATACAGCTACTGAATAAATTCTGTAAATAATTGGTTTTGTGTACATAAAAAAGACCCCTTTTGCGTAAATAATTACCGCATAATAATGAAAAAACAAGCACAAATATGTTGAAATATGAGCGTTGAAACACTTATAGGGATAGCGGCTGCTTTGGGAGTGTCGGTAGATTATCTGTTGAGCGACACAATAGAAGTGTATGGCGATAAGATTTGTGAGCAAATCACTCAGAGCCTCTCTACTCTGAGTGATGATGAGAAGTTATATTTTTTGAATATGATTAAGCAATATAAATCAATCAACAGATAAAAGACAGAAAAGGAAAAAATAACGTAAAATAATTAAAAAAATTTGAAAAAAGCTGTTGACAAATCAAATAAATGGTAGTATAATACTTATTGTTCTGAAAAAAGAATAGCAGTTGGTGTTGATGACGCTGAGGGTTCACCTGTTCCCATACCGAACACAGAAGTTAAGCTCAGTGGTGCCGAAAATACTTGGCTGGAGACGGCCCGGGAAAATAGGGAGATGCCAACATCTAAAGTGTCCACCCAGCAGGGTGGGCGCTCTTTTTTTGCAAATTTAATTTTCAGCCCAATTACTATGGTGTATTTTTAAAGATTACTTGTTTATCAAATCGCAGGACAAGGCTTTGTAATTTTGCCAAAATCCTTTGATTTGCTTAAAAAAGCATATGCGTTAGCAGTCGTGTCGGCAATTGGTAATGATAGTCTGTATAACTTCACGAATACAGTTTGCCGTGGTTCTGCGTTCTGCTTATTGTATTTGATATGATATTTAAAAATTTGGTGATGCTATGACCGATATTATAAAAGCTCTGAAAAATGAAACCAGTGTTTGGGAGTCTCTCAAAAATGACAGTAACCCTATTATTCTATACGGAATGGGAGATGGCGCTGACAAGGTGCTGACTGCCTTTGAAAAATATGGAATTAAGGCAAGCGGAGTTATGGCAAGCGACGATTTCGTGCGTGGTCAGAGTTTTCACGGCTTTACGGTGCAAAAGCTCAGTTATTTTGAAGATAAATTCGGTGATTTTACAATTGCCCTTTGTTTTGCAAGTCAGCTGCCTCAGGTGATGGATCTAATAAAAGGTATTGCGAAGCGTCATAAAATGCTTGTGCCGAGCGTTCCTGTATTTGGCAGCAATTTGTTTGATGATGATTTTGTTGATAAATACAGTGACAATATCTTAAAGGCATTTGACCTGCTGACAGATGAGCAGTCACGCAGAGTGTATGAAAACGTGCTGAAATTCTACTATACAGGCAGGCTTGAGCTGCTTGACGGGATAACTACTGACAAAGACGAGGCTTTTTATAATATTCTGCGGCTTGGAGTCGATGAGGTTTATGTTGACCTTGGAGCATACAACGGCGACACGATTGATGAATTTTTGCATTATTCCGGCGGCAGATACCGAAAAATTATCGCTTTTGAACCTAACGAAAAGAATTTCTGCAAACTCAAAAGTCACTGCGAGGGTATGCAGAGTGTTGAGTTGTGGCAGCTTGGGGCATACAGCAAAAATACCTTTCTTGATTTCAACAATAAGGCAGGGCGCAACAGTGCAATTGCCGACAGCGGAACAAAAACAAGAGTGGCTGCTGTTGATTCAATTCTTTGCGGAGTAGCGGCAGGCTATGTCAAGGCTGATGTTGAAGGCGCCGACTATGAAACGCTTGAGGGCATGAAAAAAACGCTGAAAAATTTTAAGCCTAAGCTAAATTTTTCAGCGTATCACAGGTTTGAAGATATTTTTCGTCTGGCGTTGTTCATCAAGGAGATTAATCCTGATTACAGAATTTATCTGCGTCATCATCCGTATATCCCTGCTTGGGATACGAACCTTTACTGCATTTAGTACAAAATGCTATTTAATCCGGGGATAAAATTTTTGAGTGTATTTTACGTCCGAAATTGAGACTTATTTTATCAATGCTTGCCGAACTCACTCAAAATATCGTCAATCTCGCTTTCGGTAGAAGTTGGTTTTCTGTCAGCGTCGTCAAGATATTTATCATAGTCAAAATCATCATAGTCAGAATTACCATAGGATGAGGCAGCGGAGCGCCTTGTGCTGCTTCTTGGGTATGATTGACGTGATTCCTGTCTTGTTGAGCTGCGTCTTGTTGAGGAGGGCTGCTTTCTTGGGACGGACTTTTTTTGCACCATTTTTTCCCGTTCACGTTCATCGCGGCGCTTTGCTTCAAGCAGCATTTCTTCAGCTATTTCTTTTTCGCGCTTTTCACGTTCACGGCGTTTGTCTCCGAGTGCTATGTCACCTAAAAACAGACCGAATATTCCTGCAACAAGATATACTATGAGAAGAATAATGTTTGAAAGGTTAATTCCGCCGTAATAAAGGAACATGCTTGGCAAGAATAAAATCGGAGCAATAAGTGAGAACAAAAAATCAAGTCCGTACTTTGAGCAAAATACAGCTGCCGTTACAGCGGCGGTTGCAGGGAATATGAAGTACCATGCCACACCTACAAAGCCGGATGATGCTCCGCTTCTGAACAAAAGAGGAACAACAATATATATTGCAAAGATTATGACCGTATAGGGCAGATATTTTTTTACCATATCCTTCATTTTATACCTCCGAAATCTTGAATGACATACCTCATATTTAAATATATTATACTACTTATTTTCCAAAAATCAAGGAAATATAATCAAGACTGTTACCCTTGCTTATCCGAGCATAAAAATATGATTAATCGGAGATAAGTAAAATATAGGAAAATAAGAAGATAAAGATATGTAAATGTAAAGAATTGTAATTGACATTGATGGTAAAATAGAATAAAATATTAATGTATGCGGATTATATATCCAATGCAAAATTATAATTATGAACAGAGGTGAAAACTTAATGGACGCAGATGGTAATAAAGGCGCTGTACCTGGGCGAAGTTGCATCAGAATGACGGCTTTTGCGTTCATTCTGTTTTGACTTTTTAATTAATATTAAAAAAATAATATTGACCCAAGGCACTCGTCTTTTGACCTTCAATTAATCTAAGAAGGAGGAAAGATGATGAATCAGATAAACGTGACGATTACGGAGACAATCAGAGCGTTGCTTGAAGAAAAAAAATTCAGTACTCTAAGGGATATTCTGATCACAATGAAGCCCTATGATATTGCTGCGGTTTTTGAAGAACTTCAAGATGAGAAAATGCCGATTTTGTACCGTATTTTGCCAAAGGAGCTGGCTGCCGAGACCTTTGTTGAGATGGACGAGGAAACTCAGGAATTCCTTATTCACGGCTTTAGCGACAGCGAGCTTAAAGAGGTTGTTGACGAGCTTTTTGTTGACGACGCAGTTGACCTTATTGAGGAAATGCCTGCAAATGTGGTAAAAAGAATACTCAGACAGGCTGATAAGGATATGAGAAAGCAGATTAATGAGCTTTTAAAATATCCCGAGGACAGCGCAGGCTCTATTATGACGACGGAGTTTATTACGCTTCGTCCTGATATGACAGCCGAAATGGCTATCAAAAGAATAAGACGAACAGGTGTTGATAAAGAAACTATCTATACCTGCTATGTTACCGACAGCAACAAAAGACTTATCGGTATTACTACTGTTAAGGATTTGCTGCTTGCTGATGATGACGATATTGTAAAAGACCTTATGGAAGAAAACGTAATTGCTGTTAACACGCTCGATGACCAGGAGCAGGTTGCACAAATGTTTTCTAATTATAATTTCCTGGCGCTTCCGGTTGTTGATAACGAAAGCAGACTTGTCGGCATTGTTACGATTGACGACGCTATTGACGTACTTCAGGAAGAGGCTACGGAGGATATCGAAAAAATGGCGGCTGTGCTGCCCTCCGACAAGCCTTATATGAAAACAAGCGTATGGGGAATTTATAAAAAGCGTATCCCGTGGCTTCTTGTTCTTATGCTTTCGGCAACGTTTACAAGCGCAATTATTTCTTCTTATGAAAGCGCCCTTGCAAGCGTTATTATTCTTTCTGCTTTTACCCCTATGCTCACCGACTCAGGAGGTAATGCAGGCTCTCAGTCATCGGTATCGGTTATTCGTGCAATTTCACTTGGTGAAATTGAGTTTAAAAACATTTTCATAGTGCTCTGGAAAGAGCTGAGAGTTTCTATTCTTTGCGGCGTCACACTTGCCGCAGTAACCTTTGGAAAGCTGATGATATGGGACCTCAGAGACAGAATTGACGCTGTTCCCATTGCGATAGTGGTGTCGCTGACGCTGTTCCTTACTATTGTAATTGCAAAGCTGATAGGAAGCAGTCTGCCAATGATTGCGAGTAAGCTGAGGCTTGACCCTGCGGTTATGGCAAGTCCTCTGATTACAACGGTATGCGACTCGCTTTCACTGTTAATTTATTTTGCGATAGCGACAAATCTTTTGCATATTTAGAAAATAAACACAAAATTAACGGCTGTTTCAGAAAAAACTCTGAAACAGCCGTTTTTTTTGAGTATATTATTTTTTTAAATATGGAAATATAAATTAGTATTTGATATGTGGATATTTTACTTATATGACAAATCGCAGGTAAACGGCTTTTGGTTTTGTCCAAGTGCTTAGATTTGGTTTCAAAATCTTATATGTTATCTTCCGTGCCCACTGTCTTGAAAAAGTTTACAATACTGTGAGTAAAAGAAAATTTGAGTTAAATTACAAATCCCCCGTTTACACCAAAAATCTGACCCGTGATGAATTTTGCCTTATCGCTGCATAAAAATACTGCTGCGTCGGCAATATCCTTTGGCGTGCCGAGCATATTAAGCGGTGTTTCGGCTTTAAGCTCGTTTATTGCCTGCTCATCAAAACCTTTCATCATATCGGTCATAACAACGCCCGGACAAATGCAGTTGACGCGTATGCCCGAAAGTCCAACTTCCTTGGCAAGGGCTTTTGTAAGTCCTATAACTCCCGCCTTGGACGCGCTGTAGTGCACCTCGCAGGACGCACCGGTCTGTCCCCACATTGAGCCGATATTGAGTATAACTCCGCTGTGATTTTTAATCATATATCGTTTAAGAGCCTCCTGAGTGCAGTAGAATACGCCGTCAAGGTTTACTCCCATAATATTTTTCCAATCGTCGTCTGTGATTTCACTAAAAAGTTTTTGTTGGGCGACGCCCGAATTATTTACGAGTATATCAATACCTCCGAAGCTGTCGTCAATAATATCAAACATATTGTTGACAGAGCTTCTGTCAGATACATCAGCCTGAACTGCAAGAGAAGAAACATTGTAGCTTTTGCTGAGAACCTCAATAAGCCTTTCCGCTTTTGTCTTGTTTTTATGGAAATGAACAACTACGTTGCAGCCTTCCTGTGCAAAGGCAACGGCGATTGCCGAGCCGATACCGCCCGAACCGCCTGTTATAAGTACATTTTTCATATTGTGTTTTTCTCCGCCAGAACTTCGGCAATGAGCTCGCGCTCATCCATATGATACTTTACGCCTTTAATTTCCTGATAATCTTCGTGTCCCTTGCCTGCAAGCACAATTATATCCCCGTCCTGAGCGTTATTTATACAATATCTGATTGCATCCTTTCTGTTGGGAACAACAACATACTCTCCGTTCGTTTTGTCTATGCCGACCTTTATATCCTCGATGATGTCCATAACATCTTCAAATCGAGAATTGTCCTCGGTTATTACCGAAAGGTCTGAAAGTCTGCCTGATACCTCGCCCATTTCATAACGGCGTACCTTAGGGCGGTTGCCGCCTGCGCCGAACATTGTAATTAATCGGTTGGGATTGTATTGCCTCAGCGTTGTGAGCACATTTTCCATTGAAAGAGCATTGTGGGCATAGTCAATGAGCAGTGTAAATTTGTCGGAAATCTTTACAGGCTCGACTCTGCCTTTTACTTTTGCCGCTCTGAGTCCGTCGATTATTGCTTTGTCCGATACATCAAAAAATGAAACTGCGGCAATTGCTGCAAGAGCATTATAAACGTTGAATTTTCCGGGAATACCAACATCAAGCGACAGCTCACGCAATCCCTTTGATTCAAAATGAACGCCTATATAACCGTTATCTGACAGAAGTCGGTCATTGCTTGCACGCAGTTCTGCGTTTTTGGAAAAGCCAAACGTAAGAGTATTTTTTGCGTCCTTTGTTATAGCCTGCCAGTTTGGGTCGTCAATGTTTGCGGCAGCTCTTTTGCATTGACGAAAGAGCAGACTTTTGCAGTACAAATATTCCGCCAAATCTTTATGTTCAACTCCGCCGATGTGATCGTCCGAAAAATTGGTAAAAATTCCTGCGTCAAAGGTAATGCCTGCAAGTCTGTTGTGTTTGAGCCCGATTGAGGACGCCTCAATTACCATTGCCTTGCAGCCTGCATCAATCATATTGCGCATGGCTTTCTGAATTTCATACGATTCAGGCGTAGTGTTTTCGGTCTTATAGGTTTGACCGCCGTACACAACGCCAAGCGTGCCGATTGTGCCTGTGGGAATTCCTGACAAATTAAAAATTTCAGCAATCATAGCCGTGGTTGTTGTCTTGCCCTTTGTTCCGGTTATGGCAACTGTAATCAGCTCCTCAGCAGGTCTGCCAAAGTATTCAACACTCATCAGTGCGAGCGCAAGTCGTGTGTCATTAGTTTTAATAACCGCAACATTTTCGGGTATAATAAAGTCAAGGCAGTCACTGATAACAAGTGCCGCAGCTCCTTTTTCGACTGCTGACTTTGCATATTTATGACCGTCAGAGGTATAGCCCTTGAGGCAGACAAATACGTCGCCTTGGGTGACTTTGCGTGAATCGTAGATTACGTCATTAATATCGGGATTGCCGTCGGTTACTGTTTCGTAGTTAACTTTTATCAGTAAATCCTTAAGCTTCATAAAATCACTCCGTTCAAAATTGTTCAGATATCAAATTTAAATAATAAATATTATACTATAATTAATTATACCAATAATAAATAAATAATACAACTTTGACTGAGAAAAAATACAAATTTTAATTTTTAAGTTTGATCATTAGTCAATTTATACTAAAATTTTTTGATAAATTTAAAATCAAGTTGTTTTTGAGAGTTTGAAAATGGTTTTATGTGATTTGTTAATGAAGGTTTGGAAGTACAGGTTGGTTAAAATAGCTAAATTAACGCTAGAAGAATTAAACAAAAAATATGCATAAAATTCGGCGATTAGCTGAAAATGATAAAAAGTATGGTCAAAATACACAAATAAATTCTACTAATTTAACGCTTTAGATAAAAAAGTACAAAGGTAGTTGAAATTTATTTGATTTTTTGATATTATTTATGTAGTGGAACTGAAATCGGTTTGTGCAATTTGACGCATTCCGTGTTTTATCTTTGAAGATAAGGCATAGTGTGTTAATGAGCAATACGCACAGTTCCATAAATGTCCGTAAAGGAATACAAAAATTTTATTGAAAGAGGGATTTTCCAATGAAAAAGATTCTTGCCGTTTTATTGGCAGGCATGATGACAGTCACAGCATTTGCAGGTTGCGGCTCGTCTGAATCAAAATCAGGTGAATCTTCAGGCAATGATGATTCATCAAGCTCAGCGGATACAGACAGCGCCGGACTTGCAGAACTTGACGCAGACGGATTTGTTGACGTTGCAGAATTAGGCGACGAGGACAACGTAGAGATTAAGGTATGGACTCCTGACGATACTGTTAAGCTTACACAGGAATTGTGCGATGCTTTTGTTGCTCACTATGACACAAAGACCATCACAATCAATGTTGTTGCACAGGGCGAGGATACAGCTGCTACACAGGCTCAATCAGATATTGACGCTGCTGCTGACGTATTCGGCTTTGCAAGCGACCAGCTTGACAACCTTATTAATGCAGGCGTTATTGCACAGTGCGCTTATCCTGAAAACGTAACAGCAATGAACTCAGAAGATTCTGTTGCTGCCGGTACAGTTAATGACACTATTTACTATTACCCTGAAACAACTAACGGTTACTTCCTTGTGTATGACAAGTCGGTAGTAAGCGATGAGCAGGCTCAAAAGCTTGAGGACGTTCTTGCTGCTTGTAAGAAAGCAGGCAAAAAGTTTATCTTTAACTGCGGTGACGGCTACTATGCGTGTGCATTCTTGTTCACTGGCGGCGTTGAGTTTGACGGTTATACCGATGACACTCAGGAAACTCAGGCATTTAATGATTATGATGAAGATGAAGCAGTTGCTACACTTCAGGCTTTTGCAAAACTTATGAAGGAATACAAAGGCACATTCACATCACTCTCTGTTGACAAGATTTATTCAGGTTTCTCTGATGGTTCCTGCGGCGCAGGCGTTGACGGTACTTGGAACATTGCGACAGATGAAAAGGCGCTCGGCGATAACTACGGCGCTGCTAAGCTTCCTACAATCAACGTAAACGGCGAAGACAAGCAGATCGTTTCAGTATATGGATATAAGGCTATCGGCGTTAAGTCAACAACAGATTACCCGCTTACATCTGCAGCTCTTGCATTGTATCTCACAGGTGAGAACGCACAGAGACAGAGAGCAGAGCAGCTTGGCTGGGGTCCTACAAACACAACTGTATCAGCTGAAGATATTGTAACTCAGGATGCAGCTCTTACAGCAAGCGTTGAGCAGGCTAAGAATGCCCTTCCTCAGGTTCACATCCTTACAAGTTCTTGGGCTCCTATGGGTACTTTAGGCGATAAGCTTATTTCCGATGATTGGGATGCTGAAGATACTGAAGCAACTAAGACACTTCTTAATCAGACAATTACTAACATTAAGGATGAGTAATTGATTTTCAATTTATTATATTGACATCTGATTAATTTGATGGGGTGCCTTGAGCAGCGGGGTACCCCATCAAAAAACAATTTTGCGGGTTTTCGTTATTTCATACAGGCAATTTCTGTATTAATACACCAAACGAATAATGTTTTATTGTTTATTTACAGATATACGGATAACGCAAAATATATTATTGGTTTGGTGTATAAGAAGAAATTTTTGCAGACTATCAAGGAGAGCTACTATGACATTCATTGAATACAAACAGCTTAATCCTTTTCAGAGGTTTGCCTATAACTTTACAAAAGGTTGCAAAAATGCACCGGGCGCGGTTGCAAGATTTTTCAAGGCTATCGGCAGATTCATTGTAAAACTTATTGTAGGTATTGGCAGAGGCTTCAAAAACTATGGCGTTACCTTTGTGAAAGGTGATTGGGCTACAAAACTTTCCTACCTGATTTTCGGCGTAGGCGATATATCCAAGGGAAAATATTATAAAGGTATTATTTATTTCCTCGTAGAGGTGCTATACATACTTTATATGATATTCTTTGGATGGACTTATTTTTCAAAATTTACAACATTAGGTACTGTTGAATCACGAAAAGAGCTTGTTGGTCGTGCTACAGTAACTATTATGGGCGATAACTCAATGCTCATTCTTCTTTATTCTGTACTTTCAATAGTAATTACGATTCTCGTATTTGCAATATATATTTCTAATATCAGGGATGCGTACAGAATGCAGGAGTTAAGAAAACAAGGCGGCAAGCCTACTCCTTTAAAAACTGATATTAAGGAGTTTCTTGACGGCAAGTATCATATCACGCTCCTTTCTTTCCCGACCCTGTTGATTTGCATTTTCAATATACTGCCTCTCATATTTATGATTCTTATTGCTTTTACAAATTACAATAAGGCTCATTTGGCTCCGAGCAATTTGTTTACCTGGGTAGGCTTTGAGAACTTCAGTTCTGTTTTTGACGTTGTAGATAATTCAACCCGTGCAACAACATTTATCGAGCTTACAAAGTGGACGCTTATCTGGGCGGTGCTTGCTACTTTTACAAACTATATCCTCGGTATGATTGTTGCTCTTATGATTAACAAAAAGGGCATCAAATTCAAAGGTTTATGGAGAACGCTTTTTGTAATCGCAATTGCAGTTCCGCAGTTCGTATCACTTCTTCTTATGAATCAGATTCTTCAGACAGACGGTGCTATGAACATTCTTCTTTCTCATATTATGGGATATAACCCGCATATTCAGTTCCTGAACAGTACGGCTCTTATGGCAAGAACGACTGTTGTTATTGTAAACTGTTGGGTAGGTATTCCATATACCATACTCTCCATGTCAGGTATTCTTATGAATATACCTGAGGATCTTTATGAGTCTGCCCGTATTGACGGCGCCGGACCTGTAAGAACATTCAGAAGCATTACTCTTCCGTATATGCTTTTCGTTACAACACCTCAGCTTATTACTCAGTTTGTTGGTAATATCAACAACTTTAACGTAATATATCTGTTGACAAACGGCGGACCTTCAAATCCAAACTTCTATCAGGCAGGCGACACAGATATTCTTGTAACATGGCTTTTCAAGCTGACAATGGATTCTCTGGACTACAACCTTGCGGCTGCAATAGGTATTCTTGTATTCATAGTTTGTGCTACAATCTCGCTGATTGTTTACAACAATTCAAAGGCTATGAAGGATGAGGAGGCGTTCTCATGATAAAAAGCTATAAATTAAGAAGACACGTTGCGAATGCCTTTATCTATATTTTGCTTGCAGTGCTTGGTATAATATGGGTTTCACCGTTCATCTATCTGGTTATGCATTCATTCCGTGGCGAAGGCGGTACAACAGTACAGTATATCATTCCTCATGATTGGACGCTTAAGAACTATATTGATTTGTGGACAGGCGGAGAAGGCAGTGCACAGATTAATTTCCCCAGAATGTTTATGAACACATTTGTTGTAGCAATATTCAGCTGTATTATTTCTACAATTTCTGTTCTTATGGTAAGCTACGCATTCAGCCGACTCAGATTCAGTGCGCGTAAGAAGTTTATGAACGTTGGCATGATTCTCGGTATGTTCCCGGGCTTTATGACAATGATTGCCATTTATTATCTTTTAAAGGCTATGCAGCTTGACCAGACGCTGGTTGCTCTTGTTATCTGTTATAGTTGCGGCGCAGGTCTTGGATTCCAGATTTCAAAAGGCTTCTTTGACACGATTCCGCGAGCCCTTGATGAAGCCGCGACCATAGACGGCGCAACGAAAAACCAGATTTTCTGGAAGATTATTCTTCCAATGTCAAAACCAATTGTTGTTTATACGATTCTCACTGCATTTATCGGTCCTTGGACAGACTTCATTCTTGCCAAGATTATTATGATGGATAATCTTGATAACTATACTGTCGCAATCGGCTTGCAGAAGATGCTTGATGTAAACTACATTAACAGCTATTACAAGCAGTTCCTTGCAGGTTCTGTAGTAGTTGCCGTGCCAATAGCAATCCTCTTCCTTATTCTTCAGAGATATTATGTAGAAGGCGTAACAGGCGGCGCAGTAAAAGGTTAATTAAAATTTATAAGCAACTGACGGGTGGCAGTCTTTAGGCGTCACCCGTTCTGCATATTATTGTGAGGAATTTATTATGAAAAAAATTATTTCTTTGATGCTTATTTTTGCTCTTGCGGGCAGTTGTATTTTTGCAGGATGCAGTACAGATAACGGCGAAAGCTCTGACGGCGGTTCGGACAATTCTTTGGTTGCAGATCCCATTGAAGACGTTACAGCAGAGCAGTCAACTGATAAATACAGGAATTTTTATCAGATTTTTGTTAATTCCTTCTGCGACTCCAACGACGATGGAATCGGTGATATACAGGGTATAATTTCTCAGCTTGATTACCTCAATGACGGCGACCCGAACACAGGCGATGACCTTGGTATTGATGGTATATGGCTTACTCCTATTATGCCTTCAAGATCATATCATAAATATGATGTTGATGATTACTATGATATTGATGAAAACTTTGGTACGCTTGACGACTTTGACGAGCTTCTTGAGGAGTGTCACGCGCGTGGAATCAATGTAATAATTGACCTTGTGCTTAACCATATTTCTTCTCAGAATCAGCTGTATCTTGACGCAGTTGAAGAGGTTGCCGAGGGAAAGCTTGACGGTAAGGCTGAGTATTTTGAAATTCACAAGACAGATTATTTCAGCGAGGATACCAATGTAAATATTCTTGCTAACGGTTATGCTTGCGAAGCAAATTTTTCTTCCGATATGCCTGAATGGAATCTTAATTCCGAGAAAACCCGTGAGGAATTTAAAAATATTGCGAAATTCTGGCTTGACAGGGGTGTTGACGGTTTCAGACTTGACGCTGTAAAGTATTACACTAACAAAGGAACCGACGGTGTTGAATTTTTGAATTGGTTTTATACAGCCTGTCAGGAGATTAAGCCTGATGTTTATATGGTAGGCGAAGATTGGGACGATGATACTTATATTGAGGAGTTTTATGAGTCGGGAATCGACAGCCTATTTGCATTTAAATTCTCTCAGGCATCAGGTACTATCATTATGAATATGTTTTCTCAAAAGGGAGCTGCCACAGTCAATAAGCTGAAGAGTTATGATGAGAAGATGACGGCGGCAAATGAAAACTACATCAATGCTATGTTCCTTTCTAATCATGATCAGGTGCGCTCGGGCAATGCTCTTAAGCCTTACGGCGTCGAGGCAGAGAAATTTGCTGCTTCTATTTATATGCTTGTTCCGGGTAACTCATTTACGTATTACGGCGAAGAAATCGGTATGACTGCTCCTGATACAACCAGTGATTTATATTATCGGGCACCAATGATTTTTGACAGCGACAATATGCCCGAGATAGTTGTAAACGCTGTACAGATTGATCAGGAGGCTCCGGCTGACGGCGGTGTGAAGCAGCAGCTTGAGAATGATAATTCGCTCCTGCGTTTTTATCAGAGAATTATCAAGATTAAGAATCAGAATCCTGAGATTGCCCGTGGCAAGATTACAGACACAGTTGATTTTGAAGATACAAATATCGGTGCCTATTATATTGAGTATAACGGTTCAAAGCTGTTAATTATTCATAACTTCAACCGCACTGACAGCAAGACTATGACTATAACTGATGATATACTTACAAATGCCGAGATAAGGGCTGACCTTGTCACTTCATCGGCAGACGAGCATATAATAATGGGCGATGACGGCACACTCACTTTGCCGGCACTTTCCACGGTTATACTCAAATCTGCTGAATAAAACAACATCATAAAGGGACTGTCGCAAAATGTCCCGACCCCCGAAAGTTAGACCCAAAACTAGCTTTCGGGGTATTTTTTATGTCAAAGTATAGTTATGAGTTTAAGAAACATTGTTTTAAATGCCGTTAAAAGGCATTGGCAGCTGAATGTACATACAAACGGCGACGCAGCTATTGAACAGTTTCTGAATGTATATGAGGAAGTTAAAAATGAACTTCCGTTTGTTGAAGAGACAGGACCTGTGTGCATACATTGCCGGATAGTGCGTGAGGACCAGCTTAAGCGTATAAAAAGATTAGGAATACTTGCAAGCTTCTTTGTAGATCACGTTTATTACTGGGGATATTACCACGAACAGGAAATTTTTGGCAAACAGCGTGCCAAGAGAATTTCACCGCTTGCTGAGGCTTTTGAATAAAAGCTTCGCTTTTCACTTCATCAGGATACGCCCGTAACGCTCCAATCTTCGATTTTTGCAATCGCAATGCGGTAAACAGAATTACCCGAAGCGGAAAAGTTCTTGGAGAAGAATACAGAATTACTCCATATCAGGCTTAAAAATCGGTAACAATAGATGCTGCTTATCAAATCTTTGAGAAAAAATAAAGGAAGTATAAAGCCGGGAAAATATGCTGATTTTGTAATATTAGATAAAGATATACTCACTGTACCGCAGGAACAAATTAAAGATATAAAGGTACTTGAAACGATTAAAGAGGACAAAATCGTTTTTAAGCAGGGGAAGGATAATATATGAATTCAATTCAAAAAAGCGAAAGCAAGAAAAATATATCACTAAAATTTAAAATATTACTCTGACGCTTTTCCTCCCTGTTGTAATTCTGGTGTTGTGGGAATTGGGCGTAAGATACGGAAGTATCAACGGAAATGTAATTCCTGCACCGAGTACGCTGGCAAAAACATTCATATACCTGGTTTCGGTAGGAAAACTTCAGTTGGGTTTTTTCATCAGCTTTCAAAGAGTGCTTGAGGGATTCGCTATTGCAGCGGTTATAGGCGTTGTTGTAGGTTTTGTTATTGGTATATTTGCTTCGGCAAATCGATTGCTGTCGTCTTAAGACACACCAAATTAAAATTCACCGATTAATTCGGTGGATTTTTTTGTTATTATGAAAACAATTAATACGGTATAACATCTTATAATAGTTTTCTGTCCGAAGTGTGACATACTGCCAAAGGTTTTAAAACATTAAATATGTGAAATCATTGCCTATATATTGCGTCATAGGGCATTGAATTCAGATGTGAAAAAGCATAGCACTTGAAAAAAATGCGAAAAAAAACGAGACGAACCCCCGTCAAAAAAAAGAAAAATCAGTTGACAAAGCATTGACGCTTTTATATAATAAAAGGTAATAATCTAACGTAAAAATTTGCAAAATGGAGGAATAATATGCTGAATACTGACTACAATTCAAAATTCGGTAAAGAGGGTCTTACGTTTGATGATGTCCTTCTCATTCCGGGCGAATCTGATGTTGAGCCAAAGGGTGTTGACGTGTCAACGCATCTTACCAAAACTATCAAGCTCAACACACCTCTTATGACTGCGGCAATGGACACTGTTACTGAAACAGCTATGGCTATTGCGATTGCACGTGAAGGCGGTGTGGGCGTTATCCATAAGAATATGCCTATTGAGCGCCAGGCTGATCAGGTTGACAGAGTTAAAAGAAGTGAAAACGGCGTTATCGTTAATCCGTTCTTTCTTTCTCCCGAAAACACAGTCAGAGACGCTGATGACCTTATGGGCAAGTACAAAATTTCCGGCGTACCAATCTGCCGTGACGGCAAGCTTGTGGGTATCATCACAAACCGTGACCTCAGATTTATGACAGGCGAGGATTTTGCACAGCCGATTTCAAATGTTATGACTCACGAAAATCTTGTTACTGCTCCTGTGGGCACAACTTTAAGAGAGGCTCAGGAGATTCTCCGTCAGCACAGAATTGAAAAACTTCCGATTGTTGGTAAGGACGGCAGTCTTAAGGGTCTTATTACAATCAAGGATATTGAGAAGAGTGTTCAGTATCCTAATTCTGCTCGTGACGACAAGGGCAGACTTATCTGCGGCGCCGCTATCGGTGCAACAGCAGACGTCCTTGACAGAGTTGCAGCTCTTCTTGAGTCACAGGTTGACGTTGTTGTTCTTGACTCTGCACACGGTCACAATTCAAATGTTGTGAACTCGGTTGCAAGAGTTAAAAAGGCATATCCAAATCTTCCTCTTGTTGCCGGCAATATTGCAACGGCAGAAGCGGCAAAGGCTCTTATTGACGCAGGTGCAGACGCTATCAAGGTCGGTATCGGACCGGGTTCGATTTGTACAACACGAATTGTTGCAGGCATAGGTGTGCCTCAGATTTCGGCGATTTATGACGCTGCCAGCGAGGCCTCAAAGTATGGTATTCCTGTAATTGCAGACGGCGGCATCAAGTATAGCGGAGACATTGTCAAAGCGCTTGCGGCAGGCGGCAGCGTTGCAATGATAGGTTCTCTTGTTGCAGGCTGTGAAGAAAGCCCGGGAGATAAGGAAATTTATCAGGGCAGACAGTTCAAGGTGTATCGTGGTATGGGCAGTCTCGGAGCAATGGGCAAGGGCAGCGCAGACAGATATTTTCAGGCAAGCAACAATAAGTTTGTGCCTGAGGGCGTTGAAGGTCGTGTGCCTTATAAGGGTTTGCTTTCCGACACTGTTTATCAGCTTATGGGCGGCTTGCGTGCAGGTATGGGATACACAGGCTGTGCTACAATAGAGGAGCTTCATCAGAAAGCAAAGTTTGTTCGCATTTCAGGCGCAGGCTTGCGCGAAAGTCATCCGCATGACATTCAGATTACCAAAGAAGCTCCAAACTATTCCTTTAACTCACACTGATTTGTTTATGTTAAGATGAAAATTTATTATTGCGATTTAATCGTCAGTATAATTTCGGCATTTTAGATTAAAAATAATATAAAAAGGACGTGCTCAGATGTACAGACTCGGTATTGACCTCGGCGGAACAAATATCGTTGCAGGTGTAGTTGATGAGGACTACAAAATTGTAGCAAAGGCTTCCTGTAAAACAGCAGTTCCAAGACCCGAAAGCGAAATTTGCGACAGTATGGCAGAGGTTGCCCTTCAGGCAATCAAAGAAGCCAATCTTGAAACCGATGATATTGAATCGGTCGGTATAGGTGTTCCGGGTGCGGTAAACCCCGAAACAGGTGTTATAGAATACTCTGCAAACCTTTTCTTCCATAATTGGGAAGTAGTAAAAATGATGGAGGAAAGAATCTATACAAAGGTTAAGATTGAGAATGACGCCAATGCTGCGGCACTTGGAGAGTATCTTGCGGGCAGTGCAAAAGGCGCAAGAAATGCTGTTGCTATTACTCTTGGCACAGGTGTAGGCGGCGGAATTATTATAGACGGCAAAATTTACAGCGGCTCAAATTATGCAGGCGCTGAGCTTGGTCACATGGTAATTGTCAAAGACGGCAAGGAGTGTGGATGCGGACGTAACGGCTGTTGGGAGGCATATGCTTCTGCAACAGGACTTATTAATCTTACAAAGCAGAAAATTCTTTCCGAAAAGCCCGAATTCAGCTATATGCTCAAGCTCTGCAACGGCGATATAAACAATGTTTCGGGCAGAACAGCGTTTGATGCAAAGCGTGCGGGCGACCCGATTGCAAAAGAGGTTGTTGACGAATATATCAGCTACCTTGCGACAGGACTTGTAAACATTATCAACATTTTCCAGCCTGATATTCTTTGTATCGGCGGAGGTATTTCAAACGAGGGAGAAAATCTCCTTGCTCCGCTTCGCACAGTTATTGAGAACGAGCGTTATACGAAACACAATGACAAGCAGACAATTATCTGCAAATGCTCGCTCGGTAACGATGCAGGCATTATCGGTGCAGCTTATCTTTAAGGCAACACTGCACAATTAACGTTCAACCCCTTAGCGCACGACTTGCTTGCATATTTTCCGTCACTTTGCCCCCAAATTTTCAGCCATACGTCATATGACTAAAAATTGTTTGAACAAATTGACGAAAAACCTGACTGCGCAATTCGCACATTATAATTGTGCGGTATTGCCTTAAGTTTAGCACGTGTATTTGATTTAAGTACGTCAGGGCGGTATATACCGCCCTGATAATAAAAAATAAGAAAATTTTTTTAAATTTGTAAAATGCTATTGACAAATGAAGCTTTTTGTAATATAATCAATCTTGCTGATTTTGAGTATTAGCGATATATGGCGGAATAGCTCAGCTGGCTAGAGCACTCGGTTCATACCCGGGGTGTCGTAGGTTCAAGTCCTATTTCCGCTACCATATCTGGCCCGGTGGTCAAGCGGTTAAGACACCGCCCTTTCACGGCGGTAACACGAGTTCGATTCTCGTCCGGGTCACCAAACTTATATGCCGGTGTGGTGGAATAGGCAGACACAAGGGACTTAAAATCCCTCGGACTAATACTCCGTACCGGTTCAAGTCCGGTCACCGGCACCAAGCGATTGCAGAGACAATCGCTTTTTTATTTGTCTGTCTTAAAGGTGAATGAATACATTTGATTTTAGCAAATGGTACGGCTGTATTTATACAAGGCTTATCCGATAACTGACATTTTATTTTTAATTCTGCTTTTTTTGTTTTCAGATACGCCTAATAGCCAATAAAAAGCTATGAAGAATTTTATTGGCTGTTTAGTATTAGTGAAATTTTCCTTTATGTTAACTACGAAGGGACACGGCTTTATGATTTTGTCCAAACTCTTTGATTTGGTTTCAAAATCTTTGCCGTGTCCCTGTAATTTATTATAATCAAAATGAAATCAAGCCAAGATGCTCAAGTAAAATCTTGACGCCCATAAGTATAAGCGCTGCGCCTCCCACAAATTCAGCTTTCGACTTGTATCTGATTCCAAACACATTGCCGATTTTTATGCCTATTGCCGACAACGTAAAGGTTATTGCTCCGATAAAGCTGACCGCAGGAATTATATCTACGTTTAGGCAGGCAAAGGTCACTCCAACGGCAAGCGCGTCAATGCTTGTGGCAATTGCAAGCGGAATCATTGTTTTTACATTAAATCTGTCGTTAAGCTCCTCGGGCTTGCTAAATGATTCTCTGATCATATTGGCGCCGATAAGTCCAAGCAGCACGAAGGCAATCCAATGGTCAACGTTTGTTATGAGCCGCTCAAACTGACTGCCTAAAAGATAGCCTATAAGGGGCATTACAAACTGAAATCCGCCAAAGTAGATGCCTACAATCAATGTGTGCTTAATTTTGAGCTTCTGCACCGACAGTCCCTTGCATATTGACACGGCAAACGCGTCCATGGACAGTCCCACCGCAATTATAAACAGCTCCCAAATACTCATAAAAAATCCTCCATTGCTATTTTATGAAAGCACACCATAAATTATAATTGTGTGTTTACATATGCAACAGAGGAAAAAGACCTGCCTGATGCATATGTTACATATACAGGTAAGTCTTGTCATCAAGTAATTACTTTTAAGCTATGCCATGGGGCGTCCCAAGAATGTTGACATAGCCGCGCACTATACGCCGACTACTCCCTTACTGAAGTGTAGTATAACATCCGGCATGTCGGTTAGTCAACGCTAACTTTTATTAATTAATTATTTTTTTGTCTGTCAAATGTCTGTCAAAAAATTTCAGCGGATAACGGTAAAATAGACGGTGTTTTGTGTTCGTCTGAAAAGCATAATATACGCGCTGAAAACTCGTAAAACTTCAAAATTCAGGCAAGATACTCAAGCATATCCTCAAGTTGTTTTTCACCGATTGTTCTGCCGATTTGGTACAGTTCCCTGAGTTTTTTCACATTTTTTTCTGTGCGGCTTACCCTTACCCTCTCCTCAGGACGTATAACAAACAATCTGCCCTTGTTTTCAAGCTCTGAAATCTCGTCCGCCATTTTGTTGTAACGCTCTGGTCCGCTTATTAATGCTTCCACAAGGTCGGGATTATTTTTATATTTGCTGCGGTAAAGTTTTTGTACAAGCTCGCCTACAGGCTTCTTTCTGTATGATATGTCACGTGTGAGTACAAGGACAATTTTTTCATATCCCTTGTCAATTGCCCACTGATACGGAATACTCATAGACACTCCGCCGTCAACATAATCCCTGCCGTCAATAGTAACGTTCTTTGACAGAAGAGGCAAACTGCTTGACGCACGGCACGCAAGCAAAATATCACATCCGCTGTTCTTTTCAAAGGCAACCGATTTGCCGTTTTCGACGTCCGTGGTAAAGGCAACAAGATTCTGTTTGCTTGCATAGAAGGTATCATAATCAAGCGGTACAAGCTCATGACTCAATTCACCGAACAAAAAGTCAAAATTGAACAGCATCTCGTCGTGAATCAGACTGTGAATACTTAAATATCTTTTATCATTAACATAGTCTATGTTGAGATTTGCTGTTCTGCCAATCTGCCTCGAAAGATAGCTGATAGCCGCAAGCGCACCTGCCGACACACCGCAAACAGTAGGAAAATATATGTCGTGCTCCATAAAGACATCAAGCACGCCGCTTGTAAAAAGACTGCGGAGAGCACCGCCCTCAAGAATTAATGCCGCTTTTTTCATTCTGTCACCTTCCTGCATAATTCCGGCTTTAATAAAATAAAATGGCTCTTTCTGAAATCAATAATTTTTTGGCGTTTCAAATCGCCGAGTGTGCGTGACAGAGCCGCCCTGTCAACCGCCAGATAATTGGCAAGCTCCTCACGGGAAAAAGGGATTTCAAACTCATTTGAATGTTGTTGAGTACTGAAAAATCCCAGAAGTCTGAGCACCTTATTCTTGATAGAGCGCTGAGAAACGCAGGAAAGATGGTCGCTTAATCTCTGAAGTGCAAGTCTTTGCGAGGCAATCATATTGGCAAGAATTTTTTGCTGTATCAACGCAAGATTTTTTTCGCCGATAAATAAAGCTTCGGGATTAATCAGCAAAATATCGCTGTCTTCTGACGCGGTAAATTCAATAAGCGCATTTGAATAGTCATACACAGCGTAAATCATACTGCTGTAGGCGCCCTTACTAAGAAGATTAAGCAGCGTTTTACTTCCGTCGTACTCAATGCTGTAAACATTGACGCTGCCCTGATAAACCAAACCGATCATATGCCCGTATTTTTCGGCAATCATTACGGACTCACCCTTTTTTATATGTAGATAGAGCGGCTTTGCATGAAGGATAAAAATATATATTTCGTTGTTGCTGAGTCCGCTGAAAAGCAACTGATGACGAAGAAGCTCAATGTGCTCATCATTAAATATTTCTGTAAAATTTCTCATTTTCCGCCCTCTTTTCGGCTTGGGTTATTATATACTAACACGGATTTCGAATAAAAATATTTATATGTTTTTGTCTGTCGGCGTGTATGTGAAAAGTGTAAATGCGTTCAAAAACAACCGTTCAATGCACATTTAATACCTTTAACATAAGCATAGGTACGACAGCTTTTTTATTCAGTGTTCAGATAAGGACTTACCTTATTCTATATTATTATATTATAAATTTATTGCAAATGCAACTTTTTTTGAATTGGATATTGCATAAAAAAACCGCACTCGGTTGAGTGCGGTAACGCAAAATCTATGTATAAAATAAAAAATATTTCTTAAATCAGCCTTTAATTGAAAGTAAGGTTTTGTCAAGACGTTGCTTTTCAATAAGCTTTGCAAAGGGCAGTCCGAGTATAATTAATACTCCAAGCTCTCCAAGAGCTACCAAACCGCCTTGCAGCAGGAAATCGCCGAAGTGGAAGCCGCCTTCAACAAAGAAAAACTCAATTTCAAAGCCCACCAATATTCCGTTTGCAACAGCAGGCATAAGGGCTGCAAGAACAGGAAGTGAAAACCATCTTACATTCCTGAGAGCATACATACATAGTGCTGCAACCAGACTTGCAAGCGAGCCGAAAATCAAATCATACGGTCCGAGCACAGAAAGCGAGCTGATATTTGCAATAATACAGCCAATAGTAAGTCCCGGAATTGCGGCTGGAGTGAAAACAGCCAGAATGGCGAGCACCTCGGATACTCTAAATTGAACGGCAGCCGAAGCTGTACCGGGCAGAAGAACATTCTGCAAAATTGTAAGAACTGCGTAAAGAGCAGCAATTGCCGCTGCTTGTACAATGTACCTTGTGGATTTTTTTGTCATATTAAATTCCTCCGTAGTATTTTTTTAGGGTCTGGATTTTGCGAACAGACCTTGCATAAATAATGCAAAAGATAATATAGCATAAATTTCTGTAAATTGCAATTGACTGAGCAAAAAAAATACAGTACAATTATGTTATAAATAAAATTATTATCTGTCGGATAATTTTTCATAACTCAGGGCGGGATGCTGTTTGTATCTGTGGTCGGCGGAAAATTATTCCGTCAAAGGCAGTGCAAAATTCTGCTGATAGTAAACAGCTTACAGCTGCGTTTGCCGTGTTAAAGACGGGCAAGCTCTTATTTGAATTTGAGGATGATCTATTTGAATTTAAAATATAATAAGCAAAAGGTTTATATCGCTGTGCTGTTGCTTGCTGCAGCTGTGGTATTTTCCGCAACTGCGAGCGGGTGCGGAATTATTCGGGATTTTCTGAATGATTCGCTGACGTCTTTAGAGCAGGATACCACAGCTGCAGCAACCGAACCGAAGCCGACCGCACCTATTAAGACAATCAATAAAACTCTTTACGGTTATGACTATATCACGGATGAGGACGTTAAAATTCTGTACGGACTTATTGATGAATATGCCCAAAATTGTTCTTCCGACATATTCGCAACAGAGGGCGAGCTTTCTTACCGTCAGATAACCGAGGGAATTACGGCATATCAGAATGACCATCCCGAGGTTTTCTGGCTTGACGGCAATTGTTATTATTACTGTCAGGACGGTTATACCTATATTACACTTATATATACAATGGACGCTGACACATGCGAACAAGCAAAGCTTAATTTTGAAAGCAAGGTTGATGAGATTTTACAGAATGCTCCTTTGGATGCGTCTCCCTTCGAGCTTGAGCTATATGTTCACGATTATATAATTGAAAACTGCGAATATGATTATGAAGCTGCCGACGCTGTAATAAATGATGATGACATTGACGGTAATTTCAGCAATGCATACGGGGCGCTTGTTGAGAGCAAGGCTGTATGCGGCGGCTACACTATGGCTTTTAATCTGCTTTGCAACAGCTTGGGAATAGATTGCATAAATGTTTCGGGCAAAGGCGAAAGTGAAAATCACATTTGGAATTGCGTTCAGCTTGACGGCGAATGGTATTATGTAGATGTCACATGGGACGACGTTGACAGCGAAGATGAAGAAAATAGCGAGCTTTATCAATATATATACTTTAACGTTAACGACGACGTTATTCAACAGAATCATATCATAGGCGGTATTTTTGAGGAAATGACGGATGAAGAATATGAAGCTACTAAGATAATTCCCAACCTTTTTGTCCCCGAATGTACTGCAACGAAATATGGCTACTATTTGTACGAGGGTGTAATTCTGTCGGATTTATATGACAGCAGCGAGATTGTAAGCGCAATTGCCGAGGCTGCAAAGGACAACAAGCAATATTTTTATATTACGCTTGACAGCAGTCTTGATTTTGATTCGATATCAGACCAAATTCTGTACGACGGGTATCTTGCAGAGTGGATAGGCACTGCTAATTTAACAAATTTGTACTCAGTCACACTTGAAGACGAGGCTTATGTTTATACGCTCAAAAAACGCAATCTGCTGATTGTGGAATTGGAATATATTTAAGGAATGATAATATGAAATACGACGTAAAACCGTTTGAGCTTTTGGCAAACGATGAAATTGCAGCAGGAATTTTTGATATGCGTCTTAAAAATGAAGAGCTTGCGCCGCTTGCAAGGTGCGGTCAGTTTGCCCACGTTTATGTACCGTCAAAAACCCTGCGCAGACCAATCTCTGTTTGTGACAGTAAAGATGGAGTGCTAAGGCTTGTATATCAGGTTAAGGGCGAGGGAACAAAAATTATGTCCGAGATGAAAAAGGGCGACACTGTAGATGTGCTTGCTCCCCTTGGCAACGGTTTCAGTATTGAAAGAGGCAAGCGTTATTGCCTTATCGGCGGAGGAATCGGAGTTCCTCCTATGCTTTACACGGCAAAGCAATGCGAAAATCCGCTTGTAATCACAGGCTTTCGAAACAACAGTCTGGTTATTCTTCAGGACGACTTCAAGGCGGCAGGAGCAGAGCTTGTACTGACTACCGACGATGGCAGTGCAGGAATTCACGGATTTGTGACAGACGTGCTCAAGGAGAGGATAGGTGAGGTTGACGAGGTGTGTGCATGCGGACCTACGCCAATGCTTAGGGCTATTGCCGCTGTGTGCAAGGAAGCAGGCAAGCCGTGTCAGGTATCTCTTGAGGAGCGTATGGCTTGCGGAATCGGTGCGTGCCTTGTGTGTGCAGTAAAGGTCAGGAAAAACGAAGAGGAAATTATGCAGCACGTTTGCAAAAACGGTCCTGTGTTTAACGCTGAGGAGGTAGTATTCTGATGGCTGATTTATCTGTTAAAATTGCAGGAGTTGAGTTTACTAATCCGCTGATTGCGGCATCTGGCACCTTTGGCTTTGGCAGGGAGTACGGCGAGTTTTATCCGCTTGAAAAGCTGGGCGGGATTTCGTGCAAGGGCATAACGCTTTCCCGCCGCGACGGCAATCCGCCGCCTCGTATTGCAGAAACCCCTTCGGGTATTCTCAACGCAGTCGGTTTGCAGAATCCCGGCGTTGACGCATTTATCAGAGATGATTTGCCTTGGCTCAAGCAGCAGAATACAGTAGTTATTGCAAATATTGCAGGCAATACTCCCGAGGAATACTGTCAGATGGCTGAAAAGCTCAGCGATACTGACGTTGATATGGTTGAAATGAATATTTCCTGCCCCAACGTCAAAAGCGGCGGAGTTCAGTTTGGTACAAGCTGCGAGTCTGTAGGTGCAATTACATCAGCTGTCAGAAGGCACTGCACAAAGCCGCTTATTGTCAAACTCAGCCCGAACGTTACCGACATTGCCTCTATTGCAAAATCAGCCGAGGATAACGGTGCCGACGCAATATCTATGATTAATACACTCACAGGAATGCGAATTGACATAAACACCCGCCGTCCTATAATCCGCAACAATACCGGCGGTATGAGCGGTCCTGCCGTGTTTCCTATTGCCGTGAGAATGGTATGGCAGGTTGCAAATGCAGTGAAAATTCCGATTATAGGTATGGGTGGAATTTCAACCTGGGAGGACGCTGTTGAAATGCTGATTGCAGGTGCTTCGGCACTTCAAATCGGTACGGTGCTTTTCTCTGACCCGTATGCCCCAATAAAGATTAACGAGGGACTTAACACATTCCTTGACAACAACGGACTGAAAAACGTCACTGAGCTTACGGGCACAATTAAGCCTTGGTAATAATAAAACTCCGTAAGGAAATTATTTATAAATGATGTAAAATTCAGGAATAAATCAAAAAAATAAATCCATAATAACCTTGAATATCAGGAGGGTTATTATGGATTTTCTTCGTGTATTTCTTAACGCACCATTATCTATTATTATATTATTCCTGTTGTCTAAGCTCATAGGTAACAGACAGATTTCAAATCTAAGCCTGTTCGACTACATTAACGGCATAACAATCGGCTCAATCGCCGCAGAAATGGCAACCTGTGAATTTGACGAGCTGCCAGACATAGCGATTGCACTTGTAATTTACGCTTTGGTAGTGGTTGTACTTTCGCTGATTTCACAGAAATCTGTAAAAATGCGCCGCTTCTTTACAGGCAAGACAATCCTGCTTTATGACAAAGGAAAGCTGTTCAAAAAAAATCTGTGTACAGCGAAGTTGGACCTCAATGAATTTCTGTTTTCTTTAAGGAATAAGGGATATTTTAATCTTGATGAGGTCGAATGTGCTTTTCTTGAGCCGAACGGAGATATATCTGTACTGCCAAAAGACAAAAATCGTCCGGCAACACCCGATGATTTAAAAATAAGAGTGCATCAGTCACGTCCTGAAATTATTGTAATTATGGACGGAAAAATTATGAACAGAAATCTGAAAACCACCGGCAACAACAAGGATTGGCTTATGGCAAGGCTGAAGGAGCAAAATACAAAGCTTGATGAGGTTTTTGCGGCTGTATGCGACAGCGACAACAACCTGAAAATCATTGAGTGCAACAACATAAACAGCAAAAACGATTATTTTGAATAAACTGTTTCTGCTGAAACGGTATGATTAAAAATTATATGCAAGTCCGCTATAGGACAAGCGTTGTATAAATTTCTCGGGGTTATCTACTTGAATTGGGGGGCAGCGTTTCTGGGTGCAGGCAACTGTTCTTCGATTTTTAATTGAACTGTCTGCCCTACTTGTGCGCGGCGTTACTTTAACTGTCTATGCATCTGACAAACTATAATACGGGTATGAAAGTTATGCTTGCGGCGTTATGCGGAAAATATATGATTTCTTAGAATAATTTGTATAAAAATTTTGTCGGTAAATTTTGAATATATGTAAAACCCATTGAAAAAGTCTTTACAAACAGTAACAAAAGTGCTAAAATTACAGTGATAGAGTGTGATTACTAATTGCACGTTATGCGGCAATATTTCCTTGTGCCGCTTGATTTTAAAGGAGGATGTAATCCAATGGCAAGAAAAATGAAAACTATGGATGGTAACAGCGCTGTTGCTCACGTTTCTTACGCTTTTACAGATGTTGCTGCTATCTATCCTATCACACCTTCTTCCGTAATGGCTGAGTTAACCGAAAAATTTTCGGCTACAGGCGCTAAAAATCTTTTCGGAAGAGAAGTTCAGGTAACAGAAATGCAGTCAGAAGGCGGTGCTTCCGGTGCGGTTCACGGCTCTCTCGCTGCAGGTGCATTAACAACTACATATACAGCTTCACAGGGCTTGCTCCTTATGATTCCTAATATGTACAAAATGGCAGGCGAGCTTTTGCCGGGCGTTATCCATGTTTCTGCCCGTGCACTCACAAGCCACGCACTTTCAATTTTCGGTGATCACTCAGATATATATGCCTGTCGTCAGACAGGCTATGCAATGCTTTGTTCCAATAATCCGCAGGAGTGTATGGATCTTGCTGCTGTTGCTCACCTTGCAGCAATCAAAGGCAGAGTTCCGTTCCTTCATTTCTTTGACGGCTTCAGAACCTCTCACGAGATTCAGAAGATTGAGGAGTGGGATTATTCAGACCTTGCAGAAATGCTTGATTGGGACGCAGTTGAAGCTTTCCGCCGCCGCTCCCTTAACCCTGAGCACCCTGTAACAAGAGGTACAGCTCAGAACGACGATATATTCTTCCAGGCAAGAGAAGCCTGCAACAAGTACTATGACGCAGTTCCTGAGGTTGTAGTAGAATATATGAACAAGGTTAATGCCAAAATCGGCACAAACTACAAGCCTTTCAATTATTACGGTGCAGAGGATGCAGAGCACGTTATAGTTGCTATGGGTTCTGTTTGTGACTGTACAGAAGAGGTTGTTGACTATCTCAACGCAGCAGGCGAGAAGGTGGGTCTCCTCAAGGTTCATCTTTACAGACCTTTTGTTGCTGACTATATGCTCAGCGAGCTTCCAAAAACAATCAAGACAATTTCTGTTCTTGACAGAACAAAGGAGCCGGGTTCAATAGGCGAGCCTCTTTATCTTGATGTTCTTGCTGCAATCAATGACTCAGACTTTGAAGGCGTAAAGGTTTACACAGGCAGATACGGTCTCGGTTCTAAGGATACAACACCGGGTGATATTGTTGCGGTTTACAGAAATGCTCAGAGCGACGCTCCTAAGAGAAGATTTACAATCGGCATTGTTGATGACGTTACAAACCTCTCGCTTCCGATTGTTGAAAATCCTGATACAACTCCAAAGGGCACACACAGCTGTAAGTTCTGGGGTCTTGGCGCAGACGGTACGGTTGGCGCTAACAAGAACTCAATCAAAATCATCGGTGACAATACTGATATGTACGCTCAGGGCTACTTTGCTTATGACTCAAAGAAGTCGGGCGGCCTTACAGTTTCTCACCTTCGTTTCGGTGACACTCCGATTAAGTCAACCTACTATATTTCTCAGGCTGACTTTGTAGCTTGTCACAACCCGTCATATGTTGACAAATATGAAATTGTTGAAGACCTTAAGAATGGCGGTTCATTCCTGCTAAATTGCCCATGGGATATTGAAGAGCTTTCCGAAAGACTTCCGGGCAAGATGAAGAAAATTCTTGCAGAGCGCAACATTAATTTCTATACAATTGACGGTATCAAGATTGGTAAAGAAATCGGTCTTGGCGGCCGTATTAATACAGTCCTTCAGTCTGCTTTCTTTAAGATTGCCGATATAATTCCTGCCGACAAGGCTAAGGAGCTTATGAAGGCTGCTGCAAAGAAGTCCTATTCAAAGAAGGGTCAGGCTATCGTAGATATGAACTACGCTGCTATTGACCGCGGTATGGAGGATCTTAAGAAGGTTGACATTCCTGCCGACTGGGCAAATGCCGCTGACAATCAGGTTGCTGACAGAGTTGACGGTCAGGGTGCGCTCGTTGAATATGTAAACGGCATCCTCAAGCCTGTTAATGAGTACAAGGGTAATAAGCTTCCTGTATCTTCATTTATGGATCACGTTGACGGTACTGCTCCAAACGGTTCTGCTGCATTTGAAAAGAGAGGTATAGCAGTTGATGTTCCCGAGTGGAATTCAGCTAACTGTATCCAGTGTAACAGATGTGCAATTGTTTGTCCTCATGCTGTAATCCGTCCTGTTGCGATGACAGACGAGGAGACTGCTGCTGCTCCTATTGATACAAATGCTATTCCGATGATGGGTCTTAAGGAGCTTAAGTTTGTTATGACCGTATCAACTCTTGACTGCACAGGCTGCAGCGCTTGTGCTCAGGTATGTCCGGGTAAGAAGGGTGAAAAGGCTCTTGTAATGAAGCCAATCGACTCTCAGCGTCCAAAGCAGGCATTGTTTGATTACGCTCTTACTCTTGATGATAAGCCTGAAGTTAATGAGAAGTTTAAGTTCTCTACAGTAAAGGGCAGCCAGTTCAAGCAGCCGCTCCTTGAGTTCTCAGGCGCATGCGCAGGCTGCGGTGAAACTCCTTATGCTAAGCTTGTTACTCAGCTCTTTGGTGACAGAATGTTCATTGCAAACGCAACA
>CAYQXN010000008.1:0-43555 GCA_964421585.1 uncultured Ruminococcus sp.
ACACTGTGCCCTGTGCGCCGATAAAGTCTGTGACAAACTCAAAAACTGTTTTTGTATAATAGTCAAGTCCGCGGACAATGGTGGGATTTACAATGTACTTTATTCCCGCAGCGTCAAGATATTTCTGCACGTCTGCAAAATGTTCCATGCACTCGTCACAAAGATAGTCTGTGATTTTTGGCGCGTCCTCAGCAATTGCGGAGCAAACAGGACTTTTGCAGTCAAGAATTCGCATAGGATTTTTCTCAAGACGTGAGTTGCAGGTGTCGCAAAGCTCATTGTTGTGAGCGCCGAAATATTCCCTGAGCGCCTTGTGGTACTCGGCACGACATTTTGGACAGCCGATTGAATTAATTTCTAGTCTGAGCTGCTGTATGCCGAGGCGGTCAAAAATTGACTGTGCCGTGCAGATGATTTCAGCGTCTGCAAGCGGCGACTGTGTGCCGTATTCCTCAATACCAAACTGATGAAATTCTCTAAGTCTGCCTGCCTGCGGCTTTTCGTAGCGGTAGCAGGATACAAAGTAGCTTGCCTTGATTGGAAGTCCGTCGTTTTCAAGTCCGTGCTCGAGCACGGCTCTGGCAGCTCCGGCTGTTCCTTCGGGACGGAGCGTAACGCTCTCGCCGCCTTTGGTGTCGAATGTGTACATTTCCTTTTGAACAACGTCGGTTGTCTGACCTACGCCGCGCTGAAAAAGCTCGGTGTGCTCAAAAACAGGGGTACGTATTTCCTTGAAACCGTAGGTCTGAGCCTCTTTGCGCATAACGTCCTCAACAAACTGCCAGCGATAGCTTTCCTTGGGAAGGACATCCTCCGTGCCTTTGATTTTCTTGGTAATAAGTGCCATATTTTCCTCCGAATAATACATTCTTTTATTATAATCACAAATCACAGTCGTAAGACTAAAAAAGTATCAAAAAACACAATTATCGGGCAGTATTACACCACCCGATAAGCAATAAGTTATTTTTATCTTTATTTTAGAATATTTCTCCAGTCGAGATCGCCTCTCTCAAGACCGTGAATAAGCACCTCGGCGGTTGCAATATTTGTGGCAACCGGAATGTTGTGCATATCGCAAAGTCGGAGCATATTCATATCGTTTGGCTCATTTGGTCTTGGACTGAGGGGATCTCTGAAAAAGAGAAGCATATCTACCTCATTGCAAGCAATTCGGGCAGCAATTTGCTGACTTCCGCCCTGAGAGCCGGCAAGAAACTTTTGAATTGTAAGACCTGTTGCCTCTGATACCATTTTGCCTGTTGTGCCTGTTGCACACAGACTATTGCGGCTTAGCACTCCGCAATATGCAATACAGAACTGTACCATAAGTTCTTTTTTTTCGTCGTGAGCTATAAGAGCTATATTCATAACCAAATTCCTCCAAACTAAATGAGTTTACATTAATTTCAAAACCAATATACCGTCAGCTTGTAAAGACAAGCGGAATACGCTGTCCCTGAAGTCTGAGTGAAAGACAATCAAATACACTTGAAGCGGCGCTCCAGTTAAGTCCTGCAACACCACGCTGCATAATCACCGAAATGCGGATGTCAAACGGAACCAATGCAATCAATCGGGTTTGTGTGGCGTCTATTATATCGTCAAGGTCACTATAAAATCCGAGCTGTTCAAAGGATTTGCGGTCAAAGCGGTTTATAACAAGGCGGATGTCGCCGATATCAAGACCTTCAAGTTTGCGCCTGACCTTGATTGCACTGCGTACGCTTGTGGGTTCGGCATTACACACAATCAGCGCCCTGTCAGCAGGAGCAGCCGCAGTGATAAAACCTGAACCAATGCCCGCAGGCGAATCTATGATAACAAAATCAAAGTTATTTTTAACAGAGTCTATAAGCTGCTTAAATACCGAGGGACTGAGTTCATTTTCTGTGTCAAACGGAGCAGCCATAAGATAAAGATTTTCATTGTTTTTACTTTTGTAAATTGCTTCTTCAAATGAACAGTTGCCGCAAACGGCATCCGAAGCGTCAAAGAGTATGTCCTGTTCCATATCAAGCATAATATCAAGACCGCGCATACCGCAGTCACAATCAACGAGCAATACCCTTTTGCCCTGCTTAACAAGAGCAACTGACAAGCAAATACAGACAGTAGATTTACCCGTGCCGCCTTTGCCTGAAGCAACAACGATTACATTATCCATAATAATACTACCTCATACATATTCTATCATAAAAAACTTCAAAGAGCAACAAATGAGTAAAATTTTTAACAACCAAACTTTTTATGAATATTTTAGTCATACTATCCAAAACAATTGTAATTTTTGGGTTGATAAGTAGAAGTTTATAAGTAATTTGAACGTTTTTTTACTTTAAATAGATAAAATTCCATAATTTAGTTAAAAATTCAAGAATTTTCGTCTTAGTTATAATAATTTGCCAGATAACAACTGTCGGACAATTGTTATTTGACTTTTTTGACCGTGCTCTCTGCTTTATTTGACAGCCTGGGTATCAGACAAATTGGTAAACTGTTCTTTGCATCAATTTGCCAAAACGTCAAACCGTCTATTTATGATTATTACGCAAAATTACGCAAAACGAAACTTATGCAAAAATGAAACATCTGACTATGAAAAATATGCGTCCAGCAAATCCTTTGCCACCTGCATTGAATATTTGCCCTTGGTTCCGTGCTCAAGCACGACGGCAATTGCAACCTCAGGCTCGTCAAACGGTGCATAGCAGATAAAAGTGGTGTGGTCGGAGCCTGAGTTTTCGGCTGTACCTGTTTTTGCCGCTACATTGACCTTGTAGTCGCCAAAAACGGAATAGGCTGTTCCATCCGTGCTTTGAGTAACATTCAGCATTGCGTTTTGCACTATTTCAAGGTTTTCCTGTGACACACCGCCGGTGCTCAAGGTTTGAGGTGTGCTGTAGTCCTCAATGATTTCTGTGCGCCGGTAGTTTGTTATTTTGTCTATTACGTGAGCCTTGAGCCTTGTGCCGTCGTTTGCTATTGTTGCGGCATAAACTGCAAGCTGGAGCGGAGTGAAGGAGTTATCAGACTGACCGATTGCGGCTTGCACTGTGTTGCCGGGCATCCACGAGGTGCTGTCACGTCCTGCAAGCGTACCCTTTGACTCTTCAACCTCAACGCCTGTGTATTCGCCCAGACCAAAGCGTTCGGAGTACAGATATATTGTATCAATTCCGAGCAGTCTGCCAGTTTCGGCAAAAAAGTAGTTGCACGACTGAGTGATTGCGCCCGTAACATCAAGGGTTCCGTGATAGTGCATACACTCAACAACGTTTGAGGGATAATAATCATAGTATTTTGAGCAATAAATTGTGCTCTTGTCTGTCAGTATTCCCTCCTCAAGCGCTGCCGCCGCAATGCACGGCTTGTAAACCGAGCCGCAGGCGAAGCTGCCGACAAATGCGCGGTTGTACATAGGCGAGTTTTCATCCTCGGCAAGAGTCACGTAATAGTCGCCGTATTCGCTGTATTTGTTGAGGTCATAGGTGGGGTAGCTTGCCGCCGCAAGAACCGAAAAATCGCTTACGTCAAGCATTACCACCGCGCCCGTTTCGCAGTCCTCTCCATAGCCGCTCTTGCCGTAATATGCCTTGTCCGAAACGCCCTGTGCCTTTGCTGCCTTTATGTTTTCGGCAAGTGATTTTACTGCTGTCTGCTGAAGGTTAGAGTCAATAGTAAGATATACGGTATCTCCGGGCTCTGCGTCAATTGTTTCTATTGTATCAACTATTACACCGTCGGAGTTGCGCTTGATGATTTTTGTTCCGCCCGTACCTTTTAGGTAATTCTCGCACGCAAGCTCTATGCCGAATTTGCCGATGCTGTCATTAAGGGTGTAGCTGTCGTCCTCGGCGGAAAGCTCATTATACTCGTCCTCGGTGATTGAACCGAGAGCACCGAGAAGATGCGGTGCAAGGTCAGCGTCCTCAGCCCCGCGAGTGAGGTAGGTTTGCACATCAACTCCGCTTATGCCCTGCGTATTTTCGCTGACGGCACTTACCGCATCAGCGCTTATATCCTTTGCAAAATCATATGTGGTTGAATTTGAAAATCCGTTCAGTTCCATATTATAGTGAACCGATACCAAATTTCGGAGCTGTTCGTCAGTATAATTTCCGCTTATGTCATACCTTTCCGCAAGAGCCTCAATGCATTTCTCTGCCGTTGTGCTGTCCTCTGCGTCAAGAATTTCGGAAAGCAATTCGTCTGTTTTGTCGGCGCTGTCCTTTTTGTAGCTGAATCCTCCGCTTTTGCCAAGCTCTACGGGCAGAGTATCCTCCCATTTGTCGCCTGTTTTACCGAGCAAATAAATCAGAATAAGTATTGTGGCATCCTGTGTATCCTCGTCAAGATAGAGCTTGTCAAGTACGACCTTGTAGTGTGTAGTATTGACCACAAGCCCTACTCCGTTGCGGTCGAGAATTTCTCCGCGGGTGGCTTCTGTTTCAACAGTATAATTTGTTGAACGTGCGGCAAGCTCTTTGTACTCTTCTCCGTGTATAAGCTGCCAGTCGGCAAGGCGAAATGTAAAGAGCGCAAAAAATGCGCACACGAGGATTATGCAGACTGTTATTGTCATTTTTGAACTTTTGTTTCCCGATTCACGTCTTTTTCTCAGCTCAGACTGCATTGCATTTCCTCCTTTTTGGGCTTTTGGCAGATAGAAAGTAAGCGTTTTATCTATATTACTTATGATACCGATTGTGCGTATGAATTGCATTAATCCAGACTGTTACTTAAAAATCTGTTCAGAAAATAAAGCGGAACAGTCAGCAGAAAAGTATAAATTATTCTTGAAATATAATGGTGAACAAACAGCGTGCCGGCATCTTCAATACCTGCAAAAAGTTTAAACAGCAAAAAGTACAGGCAAACAAGCACAGTTACTGCTGTGAACGAATATATAAGCGTTGTTCGGAGTGACGGCACAAAAAATTTTCTGAAAAGCTCTGCCTCAGCAAAGCAAACAATCGTCAGCAGCAGCGCAAAATAGCCTATTCCTCCTGAGCCTATATCAGTAAACACCCCGCATATTGCGCCGAAAATAATTGATGGAACGGTGTTTTCAACTGCCGCGATTGTAAGGGCGAGAGGAAGCAGCATAAGCGGCTTGCCGCCAAATATTTCGGGCATAAGCTGAGGTGTGTTTTGAAGAACATACAGGATTATAATTTCAAGCACATAGGCAAGATATTTGAAAAAGCTGCGTTTAATCTTCATTGTTTGTCTCCAATATTGCCCTTGCCGTCAAAGTTGGTGATAACCGCAGCCGCTTTGATGCTGCTTATATTCTCAAACGGCTCTATAACGGCATAGCGAGTGGTATCGTATGAATTAAATTTTATCTCCTTGACCGTGCCGATAATCAGATTGTCGGGGTAAACTCCTCCTGTGCCTGAGGTTACCACAAGGTCGCCGACTGCAATTTTATTGTCCTCGGCAATCTTTGTAAGGCTTGTGAGGTTGTCGTCGCACAGAGACGCGCTGCCTGTGACAATTCCGCTGTCTCCTGTCTGCTTGTCCTCAGCGCCCGCCTTGGTGTCGGGAGAGAGAATTGTTTTGACTGTGCAGGTTGCAGCGTCAACTCTGCTTACCCAGCCGACAAGCCCGTTTTCTGTGATTACGGGGTCATTTGTCTCAATTCCCGCTGAGGAGCCGATGTCAAGTGTAAATGAGTAAAAATCGTCGTTGCTGTCACGTCTTATGACATTCGCAGGACAAATTGTATAAGACGGGTTTTCTTTTTTTATATCATAATACTTTTGCAAACGCTCATTTTCTGCCTTTACATCATAATAATCAACAAGCTGTTCACGCAGGGAGGCGTTTTCCTCCTTAAGCTTGTTGTTTTCAGCCTTAAGCTCCTCATAGCTTGCGGTATCGGCACTTGCGGTTGCCGCTGAGGTCACCTGAAAAAGTCCTTTAGTAAGTCCGTTTATTGCAGTGGATACCAAGGAATTGTCAGCAAGACACAAAACACTCATCACAATCACTATGATGAGTGTAATTATAAGAGCTTTTAAATTTTTGCTGTTATGTAGGTGTTTCATAAGCTATCCTGCTTTTAAATTAGTAATAAGTTTTTCAGCGGTATTTGGTATTATAAGCAAAAGTCTGCAGGGACACAAAATGTGTCCCTCAGCTTTTTAATAAACCAAGCTATAGTTTAAATATAAATGAGTTAGGGTTATCTTTATCTGTTGTGCTTGTATTGTACGTTTGCAGGCTTGCCCAAGCGTTTGCCTGCACCGTCAACAACGCAGTCAAGCGGTCGTTTTGCCACGTGAACAGGCATACCGGTCTGCTGCATTACGAGCATATCAAGTCCTCTCAGCAGCGCACCGCCGCCTGTTAGCATAATTCCTCGGTCAATGATATCGGCAGAAAGCTCGGGCGGAGTTTTTTCAAGTGTTGTCCTGATTGCTTCAATAATTATTGCAAGAGGGTCGGCAAGCGCTTCCCGCACCTCAGCGGCGTCGATTGAAATATCCTTTGGCAGTCCGTCAACAAGATTTCTGCCCTTGACAACAAGACTTTTTTCGCTTTCATACGGATAAGCCGAGCCGATTTTTATTTTTATGTCCTCTGCCGTGCGTTCGCCGATAAGCAGATTGTATTTCTTTTTGACATAAGTGATGATTGCCTCGTCAAATTTATCGCCTGCAACTCTGACTGAGCAGGCTGTCACAATATCGCCGAGAGAGATTACTGCAACCTCGCTTGTGCCGCCGCCAATGTCAACCACCATACTGCCCGTGGGCTCGTCAACAGGCATACCGGCACCGATTGCCGCCGCCATAGGCTCCTCAATGAGCACAACGGGAGGCTTTGCTCCCGCCTGATACGCAGCGTCCTCAACAGCCTTGCGTTCAACCTCTGTGCAGCCTGTGGGCATACATATGATGACTCTTGGCTTGCTGAAAATACCCGGCTTTACAGATTTTTTGATAAAGTGCTGAAGCATTTTTGCAGTGATTTTGAGATCAGAGATTACCCCGTCCTTAAGCGGACGTACAGCAACGATTGAGCCGGGGGTTCTGCCAATCATATCCTTAGCCTGTGAACCGACTGCCAAAACATTATCCGTGCGTATATCGACTGCAACAACAGACGGTTCACGCAGAATGATTCCCTTGCCCTTAAGACAGACAAGCGTGTTTGCTGTGCCGAGATCAATTCCTATATCTTTTGAAAACATTAAAACAGCTCCTTATATGCTGAGTGTTGCAGAAAAATTCATCAGAATACTTTGATTATATATTACATAACATACGTTTGCAACGATAATTTGTCGATTTTATTTGCCGTACAATACAGTGTGCAAGTCATTCCGCATAAAGGAATAACCATAGAGTTTTTTGGCGTATTATCAAAAACTTCCTGTTGAGCCAAAGCCGCCTTCGCCTCTTGAAGTATCGCCAAGCTCGTCAGCTTCAACAATGTCGGGTGTAAGTACAGGCGCAATTACCATCTGACAAATACGCTCGTCCGGATTTATGACATAAGGCTCATTAGAAACATTGCAGAGTCCGGCGCATATTTCTCCTCTGTAGTCGCTGTCAATTACGCCTACTCCGTTTGAAAGGCAAATACCGTGCTTTACTCCAAGACCGCTGCGTGCATATAGAAAGGCAGCGCTTGTGTTGTCGGGCAGCTCAATGGCAATGCCTGTCGGCACAACTGCAAGCTGACCGGGGGCAAGGGTAATAGGTTTGTCAATGCAGGCATACAAGTCCATTCCGGCAGAGCCGTTTGTGGCGCGCTTTGGAATTTTTGCGCCTGCTTTAAGCTTTTTAATTCTTAGTTCCATAATCAACCATCCTTCATTTCCTGCAAAATTTTGCATAATTTATTCATAATATTTTTTTATTTTCCGAATTGTAATTATCATTAAGAAAATTACAATTATGTAATTTTCGGCAAAGGAATTTTTTATTTTTCCTTTTCACAAAATTCAAGTTTTTTAACGTTATTGACATTTTAATTAACACCGCGTCTGTACAAACCCCTTGTGAATTTGTCTTTTAACATCGGATTTGGCATAAAATCTTGAATGTTTTCAACGTTTTCCACATAGTTTTCCACACTGAATCTTAAAATGTGAAAATTTGTGGAAAGTTTTAAAAATTCTTCTTCCGCAATAAAAAGCGGCACGCAATTTAGTACCTCCGTGCATATTCCGTCGCATTTTAAAAAGAATTGTTCACCTTTTCTATCCGTCATTTTTGAGCGGTTTTTGCAGGATGAACATTCCATTCCAATGCTTTTGTTCGGGCAGTTGCGGCATAGCATAAGCGGAAGGTAGCCGTAGCTTATGATACCTCTTTTTATTGCTCCGCCAAGGGCGTTTATTCGCTCAAAGGTCAGCTCAAAGCTAAGCTCAACGTCCTCTAAGCCGTACTCCTTCGCCCATAGCAAATCATAGGTATTGACAAGGTTCAGTCCAAAGCCGCCGTGAAGCGCCATATTAGCATTTTTGGCAAGGTATAAGGCGCCGATATTGTTGCAGAGCACATCTTTAATTCCAACTGATTTTATCCTTTCAAGCTGCTTTGCAATTGCGCTGTCCCTGCCGAACATTCCGCGCGGAATTTCAACGCCGATTTTGTAACCCTCGTCAATCAGATTGTTTATCTTGCTTATATCGCTGAAAAGCGGAACAAAAACCAATTCACAAGCCTTAAAAGCGGGACTGAGAGTAACACTCGTTACCCTTGCACGCGTCTTTTGAGCACAATCGGGGATATATCTTTTATCTTTTACTAATTTTACATCGTTTATATTGTAATTATGCACTGCTGAGCGAAGTCTGTCAAGCTCCGACAGAGCTTCTCGCCTGAGTGAGTTAAGTGCAGACATAGGCGCTGAAATACCGTCGTCAATGCTCAGCTCCAATGTTTTAAAATTATATGCGGTGCCGCCGGTCTTGACAAGCTGAACCCTGCATCTGTCGGTATTAAGAGCAACCCTTTGGGCTTTCTCGCAAATAACATCAGCAACTTTAGTTATCCTGTTTGTTCCGTCGCTGACTGTGAGTGCGGGAGCTTTGCCGAGCTGTGCCGTAAAGCGCCCGTTAATCTCAATATTTCTGATTTCATCCTTGTAGCTTTGACGAATTTTTGAAAGAAGCTGTTCGTTTGCCGATATAACGTCGTCCTTAGTGCGTGTACCAAACATAGCTTTTCCCGTTTTTTCGGTAAAATATCCGTCAGTAAAGCCTGTGCGGGAGAAAACACCTCGCAGAGCACTTGCGGTTTCATCACTTACAAAGCCGTTATCACGCTGTTCTCTGCAAGCTCTTACCGCTGCACTCACATATTCGGGACGTTTCATTCTGCCCTCGATTTTAGCAGAGGTTATGCCCATTTTTTGCAGCCGACCAATGTGGTTTATAAGGCTGTTATCCTTTAGACTGAGTGCGTGACCGTTTTTTTGGTTACCTACCGAAAACGGCAGTCGGCACGTCTGTGCACACGCTCCGCGGTTTCCGCTGCGTGAGCCGAGCATTGCGCTGAAATAGCATTGTCCCGACACGCACATACACAGTGCTCCGTGAACAAAAACCTCAAGCTCTACGGGAATTTCGGCAGCCTTTTCAATTTCATCGCCGCTCATTTCTCTGGCAAGCACAACACGGCTGAAGCCCATTTCGTAGAGCGCCCTTACTCCCGACGCAGTGTGAACGCTCATCTGGGTTGACGCATGCAGGGGAAGGTCGGGAACAAGCTCTTTTATAAGTCTTGCAACGCCCATATTCTGCACGATTACGGCATCGACATCAGCTCTTGCGGCACAAATTATCGCTGCCTTTAGCAGTTCAAATTCGTCGTCAAATATAATGGTATTGATTGTGACATAAACTTTTACACCGTGAATGTGGCAATAGGCAACTGCCCTTTTCAGCTCCTCATTATCAAAATTCTGTGCTGAGGCACGTGCCGAAAACAGCTTGCCGCCCACATATACGGCGTCCGCTCCGCTTCTTACGGCAGCAATAACGCTGTCAAATCCGCCTGCGGGAGCAAGTATTTCAATCTTATTCATCAGTGTTTTTATTGTCGTCCTCAAAAAGGGAATATTGTCTCATCGGCACATATCCAAGCAGCTTTTTGTTCTGGTTTTCTTCTGAAAATTTCTTTGCAGCCTCGTCATACTGAGCAAACGTGTCGTTTTGAGCAGGTTTAATGCTTTGGTCGTGCTTATTGCTCCGGGCAGGCTTTGCTGTATCATCTTTGGAACTTGATGTTTTTGTATGTTCTGTTGTCTTGTTCAGAGAAGTATTTTTTGTATCAGCCGTTTTTAAGCCCTTTTTAAGCAAAGCAAGCTGATTTTCAAGAGCTTTGACCTGCTTTGAAAGCGCGGTGTTTTCATTGATAGCCTCTGTAAGCTTCTCCTTGTATTCACTGCAAAGCTTGTTAAGTTCGTTATTTTTCTGAATTATCTTATCAGCCTTGTCGATAACCTCCTGAGAGCGGTTATCTGCCTTGATACGCTCGTCGCAAAAATCAAGAGCCGCAAGGATTGCACAGTCGCGCGTGTCAAGCTGAGTAGGACCTGTGGCTGTTTTGCGGATATGAGCAATAACCTCGTCTGCAATCCGCTTGACATATTTTGTGTCTTCGGTAGTAATCAGCGCATAGTTTCTGCCCTCAATATGTACGCGCACTTTCTTTTTAAGCATAGAAAACACCTCTACTTATCCTTATTTATTCCGAATTTTTCAAATAAGGGCTTGCCCGTTTTTTACGAGGCAGGAGCGGCTGTAAGCCGCTTGCAATCAGCAGAGAACTGTATTTCTGCTGATTACAAGATGTCTGCCTTCGATTATTTAGACGGCGGAACATCTTGCCCTAACCTATATTATAATATAAAATACGCAAATATTAAAGAGCAAACCAGATTATTTTACCATAATTTTCTTAATTTATTTATTTTGAAGTTATAGGATAGACAAAATCTTTTTAAAATAAGGATATCGGCGCACTAAAAAGCCTTACTTGCATTTGCAAGTAAGGCTGTGAAACTGAGAAATTCATTCAGCGAGATATTTCTGAATGGGCGTTGCATCGTCAATTGTGATTTGACCGTCTTGGTCGGCATCTGCGTTTCGCTCTGAAAGCGAGTCGGGACTGCTGATGTCCGCAACATATTTCTGAATGGCAGTAACGTCGTCTATTGTGATGCTTCCGTCCTGTGTAACATCACCCCATGCAAGTCCGAGCAAGTTGTAGCTTGCACCGCTGTCGCCGGAAATATTGCTGCCGTTTTGACTCTGAAATACTGTGCGTATTTCAACGTTATCGCCAAGACTTGTACTTACATACGCCTCAATATAACCATCTTCATCGGGAGAAGCAAATGTTATAGCGCCGCCGCTGATAACAATTAAAGCAGACGAATAGCCGTTGCCCTCATCTTTAAAATTGTAGGTGTGGGTTTCGCCGAGTATTTCTTTATCTGCCGTACCGTTTTCATTAAAGCCCCAGCTGCTTTCGCAAAAATCATAAAGCTTGAAGCGCACCTTTTCATAAGCGCCGCCTGTTTCATTAAAGCCGTACAGGGTCTCTGAAGAATTTTCTGTGTCGCTGAGGTTTAAGCTGATATAATACTCAGCGTCTGAATTTACAGGCAACACCCTTGACAAACTGACAAGATTACTTGCTGTCACCGACAGATTTCCGCTGTCCGACAACAGATTTACGGTGCCTGCACAGGTGCTCTTGGTAATACCGTAGAATGATACTCTGACCTGGTTATCCGGAATAGCTGTTGTACTGACAACCGAATAATCCTTTGTTGATTCAGCTGAAACAGCGGTTGTTCCTGTAAACACGGCAATTGCTGCCATAGCAGCAGAAAGTGTGATAGAAATTAGCTTTTTCATATCATTTCCCTCTTTTAATAAGATAATTTGATGTTATCACACGCTTATTTTTTTGTCAATTGACAAAACAACCGACTCAAATTCAAATACTTATCACCTTTTTAGTTATAAATTAGTTTTTTCAGACGCTTATTCATAAATTTTGTTGAAATATATTTTAAATCGTGATAAAATATTGAATATGATTACCTGTAAAATGATTTAAGGTATGTGTTCAAGATGCCGTTTTTACTTGCGGAGAACGACATATTGATATATTTATTGCTTTACGTTGAGGCAATAATGCAAAAACACTCACATAACTTTTTTTTGAATTTCGTGTCTGTTCAGATGAGGGTGTGATGACAATCAGGAGATTTATATGATTTATGTGAAAAACCTAAGAAAAGAATTCAAAAAAACAATTAAGGAACCGGGTGTAATAGGCAGCTTTAAGTCGCTGTTTCACCCGAAGTCAGAAAAAATTGTTGCGGTCAATGACATAAGCTTTGATGTGCCTGAGGGTGAGATTCTTGGATTTATCGGACCTAACGGTGCTGGGAAAAGCACTGTTATCAAAATGCTGACGGGCATTCTTACCCCGACGTCGGGAAGCTGTACTATTAACGGCAAAAATCCTACCGAAAACCGCAAAAGCTACGTCAAGGAAATCGGCGTTGTTTTTGGTCAGAGAACACAGCTCTGGTGGGATTTGCCGCTGAGAGAAACCTACGGCGTGCTCAAGGAAATCTATGAGGTGCCCGATGACAGGTATCACAAGCGAATGGCGTTTCTCAATGAGGTGCTTGACCTTGAAAGCTTTATCACAAGTCCCGTAAGAACTTTGTCGCTTGGTCAGAGAATGAGGGCGGACATTGCCGCCTCTCTTTTACACAGTCCGAAGGTTTTGTTCCTTGACGAGCCGACAATCGGTCTTGACGTTGTTGTTAAAGACAATATTCGCAACGCTATTGACTACATAAACAAGCAGGAAAAGACAACCGTAATTCTCACAACTCACGACCTTGCGGATATTGAGCTGCTGTCCAAGAGAATTGTGATGATTGACAAGGGTAAAAATGTGTTTGACGGCTCTATATCTGAGCTTAAGAGTAAATATGGTCAGATTCGCGAGCTTCACTTTGATACCGATACCAAGAATGTTGAAGACGTGCTTGCATATAAGGAGCATTTCGGATTCAGCGAAGACGACATTAGTGTTGAAGCAGAAGGAAACACAGTAAAAGTACGGTTCAACAGCTCGGTTGTTCCCGTTTCCGATATGCTCGGCTACACGCTCGGAAAAATCAATATCAACGATATAAGCGTAAAGGACGCCGATATTGAGGAGATTATCCGCAGGCTGTATAAGCAGGGGGTATAATATGAAAAAGAAGCTTCGTATTTATATACCCTTTGTGAACGCAGGTATGCAGGAAACCACCACGTACCGGGCAAACTGGATTTTTATGATGATTGGCAATGTGCTGGGATGCTTTGTTTCATATTTTATATGGAAGGCTGTCTTTTCTTCAAGCACAGACAGCTCGATGAACGGCTTCACAATGCCTCAGATGGTGGTTTATATCTTTCTTATGTTTCTGACAAGCATGCTCATAAGCAGTGGCGGTACCTATGATATAGGAGAAGAAATACGCGACGGCTCAATTGCTATGCGAATTATCAAACCGATAAGTTACAATTCAACCTTTCTGTTTCAGGAAATTGGCAGTAAGTTTATGACAATATGTATTCTTATTGTTCCTTTGGTAGTTGGAGTTGAGGCAGTAAGAGCAGTTTTGACAGGCTCTGTTCAGTTTGATATTGTCGGTTTTCTGCTGTATATACTCAGCTGTGTGTTTGCTTATCTTATAAACTTTTTCTTTAATATATGTTTCGGCTTTGTTGCGTTTATCATCAAGTACCTTTGGGGTGCAAATATGATGAAAAACTGCATTGTGGGCTTTTTGTCGGGCGCAACAATTCCGCTTGCTTTTCTGCCGCATACGCTTGAACGTATTTTTTTGTTGCTGCCGTTTGCGTCGCTTAACTATACGCCTGTTATGATTTATATGGGAATGTACAGCGGCTTAAGTCTGCTGTATTATATGGGCTTACAGCTCTTTTGGGCAGTATTTTTCTGGGGACTTTCCAAACTTCTGTGGAGCGTTTCCCTCAGACATCTTTCGGTGCAGGGGGGTTAAGTATGAAACAGATAAAAAGAATGTTCCGTATGCACAGGATTTTTGTTGCGCAGGAGCTTAAAAGAATGATGGAATACAAGGGAGACTTTATTGTAGGCATTATCGGCTTTTTGCTCGGACAGTTTTTCAATATGCTGTTTCTCTGGATAATTTTCAGTCAGATCCCGAGCCTTATGGGCTGGACCTTGGAGCAGGTTGTGTTCATCTACGGCTTTTCTCTTATCCCAAAGGGAGTTGACCACCTGCTGTTTGATAACCTTTGGTCAATCGGTCACTTTACCGTGCGAAAGGGAGACTTTGACAAGTACCTTACAAGACCGATTAACACACTCTTTCACGTAATGGTTGAAAAGCTGCAAATTGACGCACTCGGCGAGCTGATTATGGGCATTGCACTCATATGCATAACTTTGCCTTCAGTCTCAATTGAGTGGAGTTTTTTGAAAATTCTGCTTATAATATTGGTGTTACCTTTTGCAACGCTGATTTATACCGGCATCAAAACTGCAACAGCCGCAATTGCATTCTGGACGAAGCGCAGCGGCAACATCACCTATATGTTCTATATGGTAAACGACTTTGCAAAATATCCCGTTACTATTTATAATAATGCGGTGCGGAGTATCATTACCTATATTATACCGTTTGCCTTTACGGCGTTCTATCCTGCCGAGTATATCCTCACAGGCGAAAATCCGCTTTTTAATATCGGACTTACGGTTGCGATTTCACTCGTCATTATGGCTATCGGTATCTTTGTTTGGAACAAGGGTATCAAAGCATACGAAAGCGCGGGCTCGTAAATTTGTTAAGAATAGTTTTTCATAGAGGGTTTGCCGTCCTCTAAACAAACAAAAATTAAAACATACAAAATGGAGTGACATTTCATTATGCATTTGCAAACACCTTTTAATCCGAGAAAAATCTATTATCGTTCACCCTTTGGTGCTGTTGAACAGGACACAGCCATTCATCTGAGAGTACTTGTTCCGCGCAATCTGCATTCTCAGAGAATTGAGCTTTGTGTTAAATACGACTACGCCTATAACTGGATGTTTACCGATATGTTGTGGTGCGGTACGTTTGACGCTGAAAATGAGATATGGGAATGCGATTTTACACCTCACAAAATCGGTCTGTACTGGTACAGCTTCAAGCTGCAAACTGAATTAGGTGTGCGCTATATTGTGCCTTCGGATCCCTATAATGTCAGCACAATTGAGTGCAATCCGGGCAGAAGCTGGCAGATTACGTGCTATAAAAAAGGTTTTGAGACTCCCAAGTGGCTTGTGGGCGGCGTAATGTATCAGATTTTTCCCGACCGTTTCAATTTCAGCGGTGAGGAGAAGAATCTCAGGCGCACTGATTTTACACGCAACACAGATTGGTACTCGCTGCCTGTGTGGCAGCCTAATGAGCATGGTGAAATTACAAACAGCGATTTCTTTATGGGCGACCTGAAAGGTATTACGCAAAAGCTTGATTATCTAGAAATGCTCGGCGTAAGCTGTATATATCTCAATCCTATCGGAGAGGCATATTCAAACCACCGTTATGATACAGGCGACTATTCGCACGTTGACCCTATACTCGGCACAGAGGACGATTTCAGAGAGCTGTGCGCCAAGGCAAAGGAGAAGGGAATTCACGTAATCAATGACGGCGTGTTCTCACATACAGGTTCTGACAGTATTTACTTCAACCGCGCAGGCAGATACGGCAAGGGCGGCGCATACCGTGACAAGAATTCGCCTTATTTCAGCTGGTATAAATTCAACAACTGGCCTGAGGACTACAATTCGTGGTGGGGATTTAATACCTTGCCTGAGGTAAATGAAACCTCGCCCTCCTACAATGAATACATCAACGGCAAAAACGGTATTATTCGCAAGTGGATGCGCTGCGGTAACTCAGGCTGGAGACTTGATGTTGCAGACGAGCTGCCCGATGAGTTTATGGAAAACCTCCGTAAATCCGTAAAGGAAGAAAATCCCGAAGCATTTATTGTAGGTGAGGTATGGGAAGACGCCAGCAATAAGGAAAGCTACGGCGCAAGACGAAAATTCCTGCTCGGCGAACAGCTTGACTCAGTTATGAATTATGTGTTCAGAAATGCAATCCTCGACTTCTGCAAGGGTCAGGACGCAAAATATACAATGGATTCAATTATGAGCGTAATTGAAAATTATCCAAGGCCTGTTCTGCGTGTACTGATGAATTCACTCTCAACGCACGATACGGAGCGTGCAATTACTGTGCTTGCGGGCGAACCGCTTAATAACAGAGACAGACATTGGCAGTCTGAGCACAAGCTCAGTCCCGAACAGAGAGAGAGGGGCAAAAAGCTTTTAAAGCTTGCGACTGCAATGCAATATACACTGCCGGGATTTCCTTGCGTTTATTATGGCGACGAGGCAGGTATGGAGGGTTATCGCGACCCGTTCAACCGTTGCTGCTACCCGTGGGGCAAAGAAGACGAGGAGCTTATTGAATGGCACAAGCAGCTCGGTGACCTCAGAAAGTCATGCTCGGCGCTCTGGGACGGAGAATTTATGAATGTTTACGGTGAGGGCAGAAGGCTTTCTTATATTCGTTACGACAGTGAATATGCGCTTTACTGCACCTTTAATGCAGGCGAGCAGGACGAAATTATACTGCCGCCGCCGGGATATTCGCAGTCAACTCCGTTGTTTGGCACAGAGTTTGAGGGCGGAAAGCTAAAAGTACCTGCCTTGGGGTTTGCCTTCCTGCTTCTTGAGCTGGAATAATTGATTTTTATGTTGTGAGGTAAAATGGAAAATATCCAAATCATAGAAAAACTCTCACAATTTCATACAGCAACGCACGGTGAGCTTTCTCATCTGCTTGCAACCATTAACGACGACGAGACGGAAGTTCTCAGAAAAAAAGCGCAGGTAACTGCAAGACGGCATTTTGGCAACAAAATTTATATTCGCGGACTGATTGAATTTACGAGCTTCTGCAAAAACGATTGTTTTTACTGCGGACTGCGGCGTTCAAACAAAAACGCCGTTCGGTATCGGCTTGAAAGCGAGCAGATTCTGGACTGCTGCAAAAACGGTTACAGGCTTGGTTTTCGTACCTTTGTTTTGCAGGGAGGCGAGGATTCTTTTTATACTGATGATGTGATGTGCGAGATTGTGTCGTCTATACGCGGGCAATTTCCCGACTGTGCAATTACTCTGTCGCTGGGAGAGAGAAGCCTGCAAAGCTATAAGCGGCTTTTTGACAGCGGAGCCGACCGTTATCTGCTCCGTCACGAAACAGCAAATGAGGAGCACTACAACAGGCTTCATCCGCCGTCAATGCAGCTTTCAAACCGCAGACAATGCCTGTACAATCTCAAGGAAATCGGATATCAGACAGGTGCGGGCTTTATGGTAGGCTCACCGTATCAGACGTTTGACGCTCTGGCTGACGACCTGATTTTTTTGCAGGAATTAAAGCCGCATATGTGCGGAATAGGACCGTTTATTCATCATAAGGATACAAAGTTTTGTAATGAGCCGGACGGCAGCGTAAGGCTGTGCCTGATACTGCTGTCAGTCATAAGACTTATGCATCCTAAAATTCTGCTACCCGCCACAACGGCACTCGGCACGGCAGACCCTCAGGGCCGTGAAAAGGGAATCCTGCACGGCGCAAACGTGGTTATGCCTAACCTTTCACCAACAGAGCACAGAAAGGATTACTCACTGTACGACAACAAAATATGTACGGGAGATGAGGCGGCTGAGTGCATAAAATGTATGTCACGCCGAATGAAATCAATCGGCTATGAAATTGTGACCGACCGTGGAGATTATAAGTAACCGAAAATGGAAAATTGAAGGTTGAAATTAAGGCGGCAGCTTTCTGCCGCAGCTTATAAACAGAAACGTTTATTTCTTAATTACAGGTTTTAATTTTAACATTAGTTTCCCATTTTATAACTTCATTTTTCTATTTACAATAAGAGGAGAAGCGTTATGTGTAAATATGACAAATACTCGCTTAAGGCAGAGGAATTCATAAATGATGACGAAATTCAGGAGTCCCTGAAATTTGCCGATGAAAATAAGGATAACCTTGAGCTGATTGATAAAATCATTGAAAAGGCAAAACTCAGAAAGGGTATTGACCACAGGGAGGCAAGCGTGCTGCTTGCCTGCGAAAATGCGGACAAGATAGGCGAAATCTTTGCTCTTGCAAAACAGATTAAGAAGGATTTCTACGGTGACAGAATTGTTATGTTTGCACCCCTCTATTTGTCAAATTATTGCGTGAACGGCTGTTTGTATTGCCCGTATCATGCAAAAAACAAGCACATTCACCGCAAAAAGCTCACGCAGGAGGAGGTAAAGGCTGAGGTTATTGCCTTGCAGGATATGGGACACAAGCGTCTTGCAATTGAAGCTGGCGAGGATCCTGAGAATAACCCTCTTGATTATATACTTGAGTGTATAAACACTATTTATTCCATAAAACACAAAAACGGCGCAATACGCCGTGTGAACGTGAATATTGCAGCTACAACAGTTGAAAATTACCGCAGGCTTAAAGATGCAGGCATAGGAACGTATATTCTGTTTCAGGAGACTTACTGTAAAAAAAGCTATGAGCAGCTTCATCCTACCGGTCCCAAGCATAACTATGCATATCATACTGAGGCTATGGACAGGGCTATGGACGGCGGAATTGACGATGTGGGAATAGGTGCTTTGTTTGGACTTGAGCTTTACCGCTATGAGCTTGCAGGTCTTTTGATGCACGCAGAGCACCTGGAGGCTGTTCACGGAGTAGGTCCGCACACAATCAGTGTTCCGCGCGTCCGCAGGGCTGACGATATTGACCCGGATGAATTTGACAACGGTATCAGCGACGAGATATTTGAAAAGATTGTTGCAATACTCAGAATTGCTGTGCCATATACAGGTATGATTATATCAACCAGGGAGAGCAAAAAGGTGCGTGAAAAAGTGCTTAAGCTCGGAGTTTCGCAGATTAGCGGAGGTTCGCGCACAAGCGTGGGCGGATATGTTGAGCCTGAGGACGAGGATGAAAACTCGGCGCAATTTGACGTGTCGGATAACCGTACCCTTGATGAAGTGGTACGGTGGCTTATGGAGCTTGGCTACATCCCGTCATTCTGCACTGCCTGCTATCGTGAGGGAAGAACGGGCGACAGATTTATGTCGCTGTGCAAGAGCGGTCAGATTCAGAACTGCTGTCATCCGAATGCACTGATGACGCTTGAGGAGTACCTTATGGACTATGCAAGCAGAGAAACAAAGACAATCGGCGACGGAATGATTGAAAGAGAACTTAAAAATATTCCTAATGAAAAGGCTCGCAGACTAGCTGCCGAGCATATTGAGGATATTAAAAATCATAACAAGCGTGACTTCAGATTTTGACATTATGTGCATATGGCGTATAACAGCAACTATAGCCTGGCGCTGTGTTGTGAAAACTGAGCGGACGCTTGGAAAAAGCTCTAAAAAATTCGGAGTGATATACAAATTATGAGCAAATCAATGATTGATAACAAAATCATTGCCTGCCTACTTGCAATACTTTGTACCCTGCTGTGGGGAACGGCGTTTCCGTTTATCAAGCTGGGCTATTCGTCATTTGCTATTGCGGACGGGGACATAGGCTCAAAGCTGCTGTTTGCAGGTTTTCGTTTTACGCTTGCCGGAATAATGGTATTTTTTGCGTGTTGCATAGCAGATAGAAAACTGCCGACGCTACGCAGGGGAGATATTATGCCCGTTGCATTACTCGGACTTATCCAGACTGCAGCGCAGTATATTTTTACATATATCGGCATAGGATTTACAAGCGGCACCAATACCTCGGTAATCACTGCCTGCGCTTCGTTTTTTACAGTGCTGGCAGCGCCCTTGTTTTTTAAAAATGATAGAATAACTGCTGTAAAGCTTGTCGGCTGTTTACTTGGATTTTCAGGTGTGCTCGCTGTTAATTGGGGCGGCGGAGGATTTTGCATTGACACGCTTTTCGGCGACTTTATGATATTTATGTCCACCGTTTCTGCAGCGGCAGGCAATCTGATTGCCAAAAAGGCTGCGACAGGCAGAAATCCTGTGAGAATAACTGCATTTCAGCTTGTGTTGGGCGGCTGCGTCCTGAGTGCGGCAGGGTTCATATGCGGCGGACGTCTGAATTTTAACAGTGTGCAGAGCGTGCTTATTTTGTTTTGGTTAGCATTTGTGTCTGCTGCTGCATTTTCGGTATGGACAGCCTTGCTCAAGCATCATCCTGCGAGTATAATAACAGTTTTCAATCTGCTTGTACCCGTGTTCGGTACAATGCTTTCGGGACTTATGCTCGGCGAAAATGTGTTCAGACCTGAAATTTTTATTTCACTCGTATTAATTTCACTCGGCATAGCCGCTGTAAATTTGTCCGGCGTATTCAGAGAAAAGACAGGTGATAGGCTATGAAAATAAAAGGCGTTATCTCCGATATGGATGGAGTACTTCTTGACAGTGAAAAGCTTTATGTGCGTTTTTGGTGTGAAGCGGCGGGCTTTTACGGTTATCCTATGAAAGAATGCCATGCGCTTAGTATCCGTTCAATGGCACGTTCATTTGCAATTGAAAGACTTAAGGGGTATTTCGGAGAGAATTTTGATTATTATGCTGTTCATGATAAGCGGATTGAGCTTATGGATAAATACATAGAAAAAAACGGAATTGAGGCTAAGGACGGTGCCGAGGAGCTGTTGATGTATCTAAGAGACAACGGATACAAGGCGGCTCTTGCTACGGCAACGGGAATTGAGCGGACGACAAGGTATCTTCAGCAGCTTGGTTTGTACAAGTTCTTTGACGAGATTGTATGTGCGTCGATGGTAAACAGAGGCAAGCCTGAGCCTGATATATATTTGTATGCCGCTGAAAAATTAGGACTTGCACCTCAGGAGTGCATTGCACTTGAGGATTCGCAGAACGGAATAAGGTCGGCAAGTTCAGCAGACTGCAAAACCGTTATGGTGCCCGACTTAGATGGTCCCTCAGAAGAGATTTTCCCACTGCTTTATGATGTTGCCGACGGACTAAAAGATGTCATAAGAATTATTGAAGATGCCAATCTTGTTACTATGTGAAACTTCATCTGTGTTTTACCTGTGTTTATTCGGATGTGTAAATATAAAAACAAAGGAGAGAGACAATGGATTTTATTAATGACCTTGCAACGAATGTTGATGATTTACTTTGGGGATTGCCAATGATTATAATTTTGCTCGGTACCCATTTATTTATGACATTCCGTACAAAGTTTATGCAACGAAAAACACTCACTGCAATCAAGCTTTCAGTCACAAAGGATCCTGAGGTTGACGGCGACATCAGTCCGTTTCAGGCTTTGACTACTGCTCTTGCCTCAACGATCGGAACCGGAAACATTATCGGTGTGGGCACCGCAATTGCACTTGGCGGCGCAGGTGCTGTGCTCTGGTGCTGGCTTACGGGTGTGTTCGGCATTGCCACGAAGTATGCCGAGTCGCTCATTGCCGTAAAATTCAGGGTAAAGGATAAGAACGGCAGAATGCAGGGCGGTGCAATGTATGCAATTGAGCGCGGAATACAGCCGAAAATCGGCGGCAAGAAGCGTAGTATGAAATGGCTTGCGGTGCTGTTTGCACTGTTTGCGGCACTGGCTTCATTCGGCATTGGATGCAGCGTTCAGACAAATGCTATCTCAAATGTTATGAATAATACCTTTAACTCTAACAGCTCGCTTAACATTCAGTTTTTCGGCTACGAGGTTTCGCTTGTTTCACTGATTGCAGGTGTTGTGGTTGCAATTTGCGTTGCGCTTGTTATCTTTGGAGGAATAAAATCCATTTCGACTGTATGCGAAAAGCTTGTACCGTTTATGGCAATAATGTATGTTGTCGGCTGTATTGTAATCCTTGTTTTTAATGCTGACGTTTTATGGGATGCTGTATGCACTATTGTAAAATGTGCATTCTCATTCAAGGCGCTCGGCGGAGGACTTCTTGGAACAGGAATTATGATGGCAGCACGTTTTGGTGTGGCACGAGGTCTTTTCAGTAACGAGTCAGGTATGGGTTCTGCTCCGATTGTTGCTTCTGCGGCTCAGTCAAGAAACCCTGTTTGTCAGGCTCTGATTTCGTCAACAGGCACGTTTTGGGATACGGTTGTAGTGTGCCTTATGACAGGACTTGTAATTGTAAGCTCCTGCATAAAAAATCCTGCAATTGACGTTGCCAGCGTTGACGGTGACAAGCTCACATCTGCTGCATTTGCGCAGATTCCCGTTATCGGTACGCCGATACTTGTTGTAGGTATTGTTCTGTTTGCATTTTCAACCATTCTTGGCTGGTCTTACTACGGCGAGAGATGCATTGAGTATCTGTTTGGCAGCAAGGGAATTTTGCCATATAAAATAATTTTTGTGCTTATCCTGTTTATCGCTCCGATAACTGTACTTGATTTTGTGTGGACGCTTGCTGATATATTCAACGGACTTATGGCTATTCCGAATGTAATTGCCGTGCTTGTGCTTTCTCCTTTGATAGCAAAGGAAACAAACTATTACATATACGGCAACAGGCTTGATGAATTTGACAGAACAAAAATTCCTGTTATCAATAAATAATTACATAAAATATTCGCATAATATCAAAGCAGGCTCCCCTAAAAAAGGGAGCCTGTTTTATTTGATTCAGGGAAGGCGGCTTAGCCGCTATTGCTGCGTTAAAAACGAGCAATCCCTTATATAAAAAACATCCTCTGCTTGAACTGTCCGGCTGAAGATTATTATACTGCTATAATAGCACTACTTATCAGCAGCCGCAACCGCAGTTGTCATTGTTGCCGTTATTACCGCAGCAAGAGAGGATTATAATAAGGAAAATAATCCAAGTGCAGCAGCTGTTATTGCCGTTACCAAAGAGACCGTTACACATATGCGTTCCTCCTTTCGTTTACATTACATATTATTATAACTTCCAAATTTTGTTACGGATTTATTGTTTAATAAATTTTTATTTTATTAAGTTAAAATTCTGCACGTTAATTTATAGGCAAAACAAAGGAGCATAAATATAGTTTTTATGCTCCTTTAGTAAATTCTTTACACTGAACTAAGCTTCAAATTTTTACATCATGACGCGCTTGCCTTTCCAGCTGCCTCGTATCCATCTTATCAGCACCACAATGCCTCGGCAAATCTCGTCGGCAGCCATACCAATCCAGATTCCTGCAAGTCCCATTCCCATTACAACTCCCAGAATATAAGCCAAAAGTACGCTCAGCCCCCACATAGAGAATATTGCAAGAGCTGTGGGAAATTTTACGTCGCCTGCCGCCTTCATACTGCTGATTATAATAATATTTGTTGTTCTGCCAAATTCAAGGAACACTGCAATCAGCATTATTGTTGCGCCGAGAGCTGCAACGTCGGGGTCGTTTGAGAATATGTGGAAGGTATAAGGTGATGCAAGCCAGTTGATTACTGCAATTGAAATGGACACAACAAGTCCGAGCCGCATTGTCTGGAGTACACGCTTATATGCAAAATCATAATTTCCCGCACCAACGCTGTGACCTACCAGAATCTGTGTTGCAATAGCAGCCGCATAGGCTATCATATAAGTTATCATAGACAGCATATTGGCATAAATTTTGGTGTTGATAGACACTATTCCCATGGTATTTACAATTGCGGTCAGTACGAGCTGTGAGCAGTTGTAGGATATATTTTCTCCTGCCGTCGGTACACCCAGCTTTAACAGCTCACGCAGAATTTTTGCAGGGAATGGCACAAGATAACGCGGGCTGAAGCTGCCTTTTATTATAATCGTAAAATAGACTATAGCGGCAATTACTGCCGCAATTCGGCTTGCACTTGTTGAAATTGCTACTCCTGAGGCGCCAAAACCAAGTGATGAAAGCGGACCGTAGAGCAGTATATAATTGCCTGCAATGTTCATAATATTCATACCAAAGGCAATAATCATCCCAAAAACTGTTTTGCCGTTGCTGTCAAAAATCTGACTGAAAGCGTTGATGACGGCCTGAGTGAATATTGTGCCGCCTACTATTTTCATATATGTATCGGCATCGTTCATCATCTCGTCGGGAACCTGCATTGCCCTTAGCAGAGGATTGCTGAAGAAAAAAACAATCAAGCTGATAATCACGCTCAATACAAGATTGAAGGCAAGCGCTACGGTATAGATGCGGTTCATATCTTCCTTTTTTCCTGCTCCCAGATATTGACTGACCATAATGCCTGTTGCGCTTGAAATTACAGTAAATGCGAGCGCAAGAAACCCAAGCACCGAGTTTGCATTTCCAATTGCACCCACGGCAGCTTCGGAATAGTTTGACAGCATTATAGTGTCAATATAGCCGAGCGCAATCCCAAGCAGCGACTGAAAGAATATAGGCCAGGCAAGGCTGAAAACAGATTTTTTTAAAACAGGATTGTGAGCCTGCAAATTATTTGTTTTATTATTTGACATAGTTATGTCTCCTGTTTAATATTAATGTATGAGCTTATACTAAATACCATTAAAAAATACAAATATCTTTTCGGCATATTTTGCACTGTGTATCATACTGCGTTCTCAAGCTTTGAATAAATTCACAAAGCTAAAGATTTGGACACTGACTTAAATGCGGCAGACTTCCTGAGGGGCAGTGTTCGTACTGCACAAAATCTGGCTCTAAAATTTTATCTTGTCTTTACAGGGTATTTAGTATTGATTTATATTTCCAAATATTATCGTTTCGCATTGAATTTCTGCTTTGCGGGTTGTATAATGTATGAAGTAATATCATTTTAATTATATCATAAATTATAGCATAGGCAATAATTATCTTAAAAAACATAAAAAAGTAATACGAAAGGATAAATTTTATGAATATATGTGTTTTTGGCTCATCAAGCGATAAAATCGACAATTTTTATCTTGATGCGGCAGAGCGCCTTGGAAGTACCATTGCAAAAGGTGGTCATACTATGGTATTTGGTGCAGGAAAATGCGGGATAATGGGCGCCTCGGCACGCGGAATTACTGCTGAGGGAGGAGAGCTAATTGGTGTTACGCCGACATTTTTTGTTGAACAGGGCGTAATTTATGACAAGTGCACAGAGATAATCTATACAGAGACAATGCATGAGCGCAAAGCGATTATGGAGGATAAGGCTGACGTTTTTATCATATGTCCGGGCGGTATAGGAACATTTGAGGAATTTTTTGAGGTTTTGACTCTCAAGCAGCTGCACAGACACTCAAAGCCGATTATTATCTATAATGTAAACGGATATTATAATCCTATGATTGCAATGATACAGAATGCAGTTGACGAAAATTATATGAGCAGCGAATGTATCCGCCTTTACAGCGTGGCAGAGACCGAAGATGAAATTTTTGAACAGCTTGAAAATTATGTGCCGTTTTCCTACAATAAATACAACTTTTCAGATGGAAGCAAGGGGGAATAAAAGTGGCTGATGACTGCGAACGTTGTGCGCATTATATAGAGGATGAAGAGTTTGGAGACTATTGCAGCGTTAGTCTTGACGAGGATGAAATGGAAAAATTTCTTACTCAAAGTGTAAAGGGCTGTCATTATTTTCAGCTTTATGATGAGTACAAAATTGTAAAAAAGCAAAATTAATGTAATGTTTTTGCGCAAAACTTATTTGGAAGTATATAATTTCAATAAATATGCGGTGCTTGCCATTTCTATAATGGCGGCGTATAATACCGATTAAACAGAACAGCGAATCGGTTTTGTCAGAGAGATGGAGAAAAGAAAATGATTTGTTAAATAAGAAAATGGGAATTATCGGACGCGGCAGATTTATCAGCTGCACTTTCAAATAAAAAAATACAGGATAATCTTCGGGACGGGTTGCCGTATCCCTACACTGAACAGGACGGAATGGACTATATTTCTGCTATGCTTTCCGCAGATGAAAATGAAACGTTCGCATTTGCTGTTACAATAGATAACAAAGTGATTGGAAGTATCGGAGTTTTCAGACAAGAAAATATTCATAGGCAGACCGCTGAGATGGGATATTATATTGCGGAAGAATATTGGAGCAAAGGAATTATGACTGAAGCCGTAAAAAAAATTTGCAAATATGTTTTTAATAATAGCGACATTGTTCGCATTTACGCAGAGCCGTTTGCATACAATACCGCATCTTGTCGTGTGCTTGAAAAAGCAGGGTTTCAATACGAAGGAACATTGAGAAACAATGCTGTAAAGAATGGCGAAATTATTGATATGAAGATGTACTCGCTACTGAAAAAACAAACCGAAAAAGTATAAGTAAAATGGTAGAAAACATTGAGAACAGATAATTCGTGACAGAGATGGAATTTTTGGAATATAGAATTTTTACTTATGCGGCGTACAACCGGTATGCAAAAAATTGTTTTTCGAATGATAAAGACAGTCACACACGAATATTTTTACTTAGACATATTATTCTCTGACGGTGTTCACGGGGATATCCGGTATTGCATTGCGTCAACTACAATTACAATTCGTCGTCTAAAGGTATTGGATCCTATTTAGGAACGACTTTGCTTTTATTTCTATTTGGTTTCATACATTTATTGCAGAACTACAAACGTCGCTATATAAGTCGCTATATAAATTAAAAATATTTCTTGACATAAGATTAGTATAGTGTTATAATAAAAAAGCTGTAGGAAATCATCACTACAAAATATCGCGGGATAGAGCAGTCCGGTAGCTCGTCGGGCTCATAACCCGAAGGTCGTCGGTTCAAATCCGGCTCCCGCAACCACACAAAACGGCTTAAACACTAAGTTTTTGCCGTTTTTCTTTTTGCGTAAATATCTTAAACTTTGCAGATTTCCCCCGAATTTCCCTCCGCTGCCGTTTATTTTTTAGATGTCGTAAATGCCGCCCTGCAAATCCTCAAATCAGCGGCATTACTTTTTATCAATCTTGGGTTGGATTAGTTCTTTGTGCAAAACTGCCAATAAAAAAATAATATATTATATATTTTTGATATTGAAATTGTGTTTAATGTTGTGATAGAATTTAAATAAGCAAATATTTGAAAAAATGCTTAGAAAAAGGAGGAATTTTCAAAATGAAAAAATTCAGAAGACTGATATCAGCAGTTATTGCTGTAATGCTCATTGTTTCAATGTGCGTTGTAGGCATAAGCGCTGTATCAGCAGCAGGAACAAAAACAATCTACTTTGATAATTCAAAGACACAGTGGACGGGGGTGTATCTCTATCAGTGGTCAGTTGGTACAACTGTTATTGAACTTACACCGGTGGATGGCGCTGACAATGTTTACACTGCAACAATTGATGATGCTATAGTTAAAGGTTTGTTCAAGAACACTGCCGGCACAAGTGATTGGGATCAGCAGACAGCTGATGTAGATCTTACAGATGTAGATGGAAAAATCTTTGTTCCGGCTTCAAGCGCTAACAAGACAAGCGGTACTTGGGAGAGCTACGGCACAGGTGATGATGATGAAACAACAGCTACAACAGAGGCAACCGGTGCAACAGAGCCTGTATCCGGAGACACAAAAACAGTTTATCTTGACGCTTCTGTAATCACACAAGGCAATGAGAGATATGCAGCTTATGCATTTGCAACAGTAGGCGGAGACGCTTGGTATGATCCTTCAGGCGTTGAAGATGGACTCTACAAGTTTGAAATCGCAGACAATTATGACAAGGTTATTTTCTGCCGTATGGACGGTGAAACAACAGAAAACAGCTGGACCAACAAGTGGGATCAGACAGAAGACCTCACATTTGACGGTGACATTTACACAATAACAGGTCAGCAGACATCAGGTTCATACTTACTTTTAGGTGAATGGTCAACTGTTGGCGATACAGAGCCTGCAACAACAGAGCCTGCAACAACAGAGCCTGAAACGACAGAGCCTGCAACAACAGATCCAACAGAGCCTGAAACAACACAGCCTGAGACAGATCCTGTACCTGCAGACACAAAAACCGTTTATCTTGACGCTTCTGTAATCACACAGGGCAATGAAAGATATGCAGCTTATGCATTTGCAACAGTAGGCGGAGACGCTTGGTATGATCCTTCAGGCGTTGAAGATGGACTCTACAAGTTTGAAATCGCAGACAATTATGACAAGGTTATTTTCTGCCGTATGGACGGTGAAACAACAGAAAACAGCTGGACCAACAAGTGGGATCAGACAGAAGACCTCACATTTGACGGTGACATTTACACAATAACAGGTCAGCAGACATCAGGTTCATACTTACTTTTAGGTGAATGGTCAACTATCGGATCTGATGAAGATACATACACACTCTATTTTGCAGCTCCAAAGACTGTAGCAACCAGAACACAGTGGGACGGTGCTGAGCTTTACTATGGTGCAACATCACTTCTTTCTGATTGCGACAGAATCGCATTGACAGACACAGGCAAGTATGTATCAGTTACTGTTGATTCGCTTAAGACTGCATTATCAGGCGACTGGAGAGTATATTCTGTTACACTTACAGAGTCACAGGCTGCTTTGATTGATGCAGCTAAGAAGGTTGGCTTTGTAAATGCAGCATATGATTTCTCAAAGACAACTTCTACTCTTAATATAACAAACGGAAAGTCAGTTGCTGAGTTAGATGGTCAGATATTCATTATTGATGATGCTATAACACCATCAGAAGTAGCAGGTTACACAGGTTCATTCCAGGCATTTGATGAGTCTTACCTTTATACTCCGGGTTCAGCTCCTGTTACAATCAGCTTCTTGGCACCAGAAGTTGCTGACGGCGGCATTGCATGGGAAGGCGTAGAATTATACTACGGCACATCATCACTTCTCTCTGCATGTGATAGAGTTGCATTGGAAGACACAGGCAAAACAGTAGCAATAGATGCATCTGACCTGGGCCTCAGCTCAGTTGTATCAGGCGATTGGAAGCTTTACACTGTTACACTTACTGAGGAGCAGGTTGCTGCTATTGATTCAGCTAATCACATAGGCTTTGTAAATACAGCTTGTGATTATGTTAAGACAACAAGTACTCTTGATGTTACATTTGGCAGCTCAGTTTCTGCTTATGACGGTGCTGTATTCGTTGTTACTGACTCTATAACAAGTGTTGAGTTCAACGCATATACCGGCGAGTGGTATGTTCTTGATTGATTTATTCTAATAGCTGAATAAACAGTTTATTTTAAAGCTGTATAAGCTAAAATAATTTGTCCGCACTTCATTTGAAGTGCGGACTTTTTTGTCTGAAAGTTAATGGTTTTCTTACTTTTAGCAGATAAAAGGCAATAGGTTATACAGGGCGTATCTGAAACGACCTCAGGAGGGAGCACACCGCTTGACAGGTTGTCCAACAGGGTATTATAACGCTCTTGCTTGTCGTCTATGCGACTTTTTAAGATAGTGTTAAAATCTTCTATGCGCTCTTTTTCAGCCCCTTTATAAGACCTCAGAGCCTTGCTAATGCGTGTTTGGTTATCCTCGGACAACAATGTTACAAGGTATTCCTTTGCGGCTTTGTCCACCGTTTCCATACGCACAACGGGCGCACCGCACCTCTTTGAGCAATAAAAGTAATGATATGTATGCCCCTTGCGGCTTGACTTCATAGCGTGCATTTTAGCCCCGCATTGGCAGTACACAAGACCACTGCACAAATAATCTTCCTTGGACACATATCCGCCGTAGCTGTATATTTCGCCCAGCTCATCATTTGAGATAACGTCGCCGTACTGAGACAAATCTACGTCACTGTAATTATTGATGACTGCTGCATTAGTAGTAATAAGACTTGCAAACAAAAGGACAACAGCAAGTACGACAGCTGTTGCCCTCTTCATAAATTTTATTTTCAAGTGACCTTCTCCTTTCGATTTTTTATTGATTTGTTACACTTAATAAACCTTTGGTCTGTCTCTTATACAAGTATGTATTGTTATCCCTCCTTTTTGATATGAAAAAAGACAGCTAAGAAAATAACTTAGCTGTCTTTGAATATTTATAATTTACAGTGATTATCTTAACATTTCATTTTCAAAGGTTTTAATTAGCTGTATGACATCATTAATGGCGTTGCTTGTTTTTACAATATCATAAAACCTTTGATATGTAAAAACAATGATGTTTCCTTAGTTGAAAGTAAAATATAAAAATTATTTTAATGTTTCTTTAACCGACTGTTTAAGTCTTTCAAGACCCTCAAGCAAAAGCTCGTCTTCAATAACAAGCGGAGGCATTATCTTGACAACTGCGCCCTCTCTGCCGGCACATTCGCAGATAAGCTTCTTTTCAAAGCATTTTTCAATAACCTGCTCTGCAAGTTTTGCGTCAATTGCTCCGAAGTCAATACCTCTTATAAGGCCGATGCCTCTTTGTTCAAGGCGGGAGTCAATCGGAAGTATTTCCTTTTCAATAAAATCCTTCACAAGCTCGCCTTTTCGTTTTGTCTCGGCTTCAACGTTGTTTTCAAGAAGATAATCAATTGCTGCTGCACCCGCAACAAATGAGAGCTGATTGCCTCTGAATGTGCCGTTGTGCTCTCCGGGTTTCCAGTTGTCAAGCTCTTCCGAGTGAAGAACTATAGCCAAAGGCATACCGATGCCGCCTATTGATTTTGACATTACAACAATATCAGGTGTGATGCCTGCACGCTCAAAGGAGAAAAAGCTACCGCTTCTGCAGCATCCAACCTGAACATCATCGATAATCATAAGGATATCATTTTTTGTGCAGAACTCTCTGACATCCTGCAAAAATTTATCGGAAAAAACTCTTATGCCGCCTTCAGCTTGCACAGTCTCCATAACCACAGCTGCAGGCTTCTCAACGCCTGAGTGGTCGTCATCAATCAGCATCTGCATATAGCTTACTACGTCAAGTCCCTCTGCCATATATGGAGCAGGAATGTGCGTGCAGTCTGTAAAGGTTGCATTAGCTCCGTTGCGCGCATACATTTCAGTGGTAAGTGCAAGAGCACCGAGCGTCATACCGTGAAAGCATCCCATAAATGCAAAAATATTTCTGCGATTTTTCTCTTTTCTTGCAAGCTTGATTGCAGCCTCAATCGCATTTGTGCCGGTAGGACCGGTAAACTGAATTTTGTATTTATAGCCTCTCGGCTCAATGATTTTCTTTTCAAGAGTTTCTATAAAATCTCTCTTTGGCGCTGTGTACATATCAAGTGCGTGAATAATGCCGTCTGTCATAATATAGTCAACGACCTTGCTCTTGATATATTCGTTATTATGACCGTAGTTTAAGGCGCCTGCCCCACAGAAAAAGTCAATATATTTCTCGCCGTCCTCGTCGGTTATTACGGCACCCTTTGCATCTGTGAATACCTTTGGAAAGTGCCTGCAATAAGAACGAACCGAAGATTCATATTGTTCAAATGTATTTGTTTTCATATTTATACCCTCACTTCTTCTGTTATTTGTATATATCTGCTGACGGGGCCCTGCATAATTTCTTCAATTCGCGCAGGTTCATCAGGCAGCAGAATAAGCAACTGTCTGCCTGCTCTGATTACATACCCGTCTTCTCCGACGCTGCTATGCAGCTTTTTACACTCATCAACATTGGCTTTGCCGAGTGCACGTGAGATTATGCTTTTTATACCTTTTTTGCCGTCAATGCTGAGTCCGCCGATTACAAATATCACATTGCAGATTTCAAAACCTGCTGTAATCTGCATACCCACTTCCATATTATCTACTGCAAACGTAACCCCCGAAACGCTGATGTCAAGCTCTGAAAAGCTCTTTTTGAGCGAACGCTCGCAAGCCGAGGTCTTTCGTGCAGAGTAAAAAATCAATCTGCCATCCACCTGAAGTTTAACCTCCGTCCTGAGCTTCTGTCCTGAGATGCGGCTCAAAATTAGGAGCGATAATCATATCGCCATATACTTCGTCGAATCCAAGCTGCCAGCCGATGAATTCATAATCATAGGCGTCATCACTCGGTTTTACAGGATCCGGCGGAGCTGTTGCTGCCTTGCCTTCTTCAACCGTCTGTGTGCTGAGTACGGTGTAGTCATAGTTTATAAACTGCACAGTATGATAAATTATAGCTCTTGTTGTGGTCTGAGTACTGCTGCTTCCTGATTTTGATTTAGAGGTTGTAGTTTCGGCAGTTGTAGCCTCAACTACCTTCTGGTCCTTAAAGTCATAGTCTCCTGTGTACCAGTCAATTTCACCTTTGTCATACGCTGTGCAGAAGTCGGTTACAGTCGGGCGTGTACCGCCATATACTGCATAGTAGCAATCAGGCCATACGGCGTTATTGTTGACCGATGCCTGAGATGTGTCAACCTTGGTTGATTCTCCGTCACGCACCTTGCGGGCTACAATAACGGTTCTGAAATTTGTAAATTCATACGAGCAAGTTGACAGTGTAATAAGCTCGTCATCCTCGTTTATATCTACAGGGCAATTTATGAGCGAACGGATTCTTACGTTATATACATAGTTCATAAAATCCTTATCATTTTGGAAATTGCCTATCATATAATTGAAAAATTCGCCCTGAGTCGAAAGCGTATTTGTCTTGAAAATTGAAATGATTTTGTAGGTACCGTCGCCGTCGGGGGTATCAAACTCAATGGTAGGCGCCTTTTTATAGAAATCAAGATTACCCGAGGTTCCTCCGTAATTCATAAGGTCGCCGAACATTGAGCCGTCGTTCATATGATGGCCGTGAATAACAAGGTTTTTGCTCTCTGTGCCTTTTGTGCAACGATAATCCACAAAAATGCTGCCGTATGAGTCGTAGTCTTTCTTATAGTTATGAGACAGATAAAACTGATAGGTGCTGTCGTCCGTTTTGCACCAGAGCACGGGATAGTCAATCTGAGTATCGTTTATCTGAATCCAGCCTACAATATCCTTATTGATTTTTGCAAGGTCAGACCAGTTTATACCCTCGCTAACATCGGGCTTCTGATTGTTGGAGTCTTCTGAAGAGATGCCGTGTGCAATCTTTTGAATCTCTCCGTTAAGCTCTGTGTTCTTTACACTTAGATATAACATATTGTACACAAGATACGAGAGCGCCGCAATAAAAACAAGTGCAGACAAAATAACCACGCTTTTACGCACGACCTCGCCTCCGCTGTCTCCCCTTACAGGCAGATAACGGTTTACAAAGCCTTTTTTCTCGGGTACATATTCTTTATTGCCAAAGCCTTCGGGGTATTCCTCGGCGGCTTTTTCAAACACATCGTTTATTCTTGCAGCAGCAAGTGCGACTACATCCCTGACATCAGCGCCGGTCAATACAGCCTGAGGCAGAACTCCCACTTTAACGCCCTTATACGTAAAGCAGTAACCTTTGTAGCCGTTGCCAAAGTCTCCAAGACAGAAAATTCTTGACTTTTTCTTGTACATTCTGTACTCGTCGGCAAGCTCTGAAAGCTCCTGTTCAGACGCTTTGCGCTTTTTGGCTGAGCGGAAAGCCGCATTGCGTTTTTTCCAATAGTCTTTGGGTGCTGGCTTGTTTTCGGCGTGCTCTGCACCTGCGACTGTCTCGGCAAAATATTTTTTGAAAGACGCACTGTCAGTAGTTGAAAGCGCATTTGCAATAATAATAACGTCAGGTTTTTCGGGATTTGAGGCGCTTGAGTCAACAGCTGCTCTGATTTTTCCCGGCTTTAACGGCACCTTGTTTACATAGGTCAGATTGCAGCCGGATTCCTGCAGTTTTTTTCTGATCTCGTCGGTGCGTTGGGAAAGCTCATAGAAGCTGTCGTTTTTATTTACAGATAAAATCTCAATATCCATTAAAATTCATCCCTTTCAAATAAGGGGCTTGCCGCTGAAAATCAGGAATCGATTTTCTTCTGTTGAATAAAATGTCCTTCTCCGCCCCTAAGAGGAGGGGACATGGATAGTTATATAAGTGTTGTGATTGTCAATTGTAAACAAGATGAACTATCTTAATAATTTTATATACAAATCAAAGCGGTGAAATACAACGCCGTAACGTTTCTTAATTACATATCCGCTGTGATTGGCGTTACCTTAAGATTTTCAAGAGCATTCTTCACAAGCTCGTCAAAGCCCGCCTTTTCCTGTGCTTCCTTAACATATTTCAGCACGGGTCTTGTGCGCGGATGCTTTGGTGTGAATACAGTGCAACAGTCCTCGTAAGGCTCAATTGAGGTTTCGTAAGTATCTATTTTGTAGGAGATGTCGATAATCTCCTGCTTATCCATTCCTATAAGAGGTCTGAACACAGGCATATCGGCTGCTTCATCGGTGCAGCAGAGAGCACCGATTGTCTGGCTTGCCACCTGACCTAGACTTTCACCTGTAATTAGAGCGGAGCAGTCGTTATCAGCAGCAATTGTTTCGGAAATCTGCATCATCAGCCTGCGCATAATGATTGTAAAAAGCTCCTCGGGACAGTCCTCCTTAATCTTTTCCTGAAGCTTTGTAAACGGAACGGTGTACATTGTCATTTTCCCTGCGTAGCGGCTGACCTTCTGTAAAAGCCTTACTACCTTTTCTTCGGCTCTTCTGCTTGTATAGGGCGGACTTGCAAAGTGAATTGCAGTCAGCCTGATTCCGCGCTTTGCCATCATATACGCCGCCACAGGCGAATCTATGCCGCCGCTGATAAGAATTGCAGCCTTGCCTCCTGTGCCTACGGGGATTCCCCCGGCGCCTTTTTGAGGATTGCTGTGAATATATGCGCCGAAATCACGGATTTCAACATAAACCACCAAATCGGGGTTGTGAACATCAACCGTAAGATGAGAGAACTTTTTGAGAATTACTCCTCCAAGCTCTCTGCATATTTCGGGGGATTTATAGGGAAAACGCTTGTCGCTTCGCTTTGCCTCAACCTTGAAGGTTTTAGCGGCCTTAAGCTGCTTCTCAAGATAAACGGGTGCGGTTTCAAGCACAGATTCAAGCGTTTTTTCCTCGCATACAGCGGCTCTTGAATATGCCACTATACCGAATATTCTTGATACCCTGTCGCAAGCCTCGTCAAGGTCGATGTTATCGGACAACGGTTTCACATAGATTGTTGACTGAGCTGAGACAACCTCAAAGCTGCCGAGCTTATGAAGCGAATATTTTATATTTTTTTTAAGTACATCTTCGAACGAACGTCGGTTGAGTCCCTTTAAGACAATCTCGCCGTCCTTGAGAAGGATAATTTCTTTCATACTATTTCCTGTTCTTTATCTGTGTGCAAGCACCCTGATACCTGTTTCAATGCCGCTGCACAAGGCGTCTGCGTCTTCTTTTGTGTTATATTTTGAAAAGCTTATTCTTATTGCGCTGTCCGCACGCTCACGGCTTATTCCCATTGCACTGAGAACGTGGCTGGGCTTGCCTTTGGCACAGGCGCTGCCCGACGAAACGAACACATCAAGTTCTTCAAGAAAGTGAAGCATTGTTTCACTTCTTACTTTGCCTGCAGAAATGTTGAGTACATACGGCAGTGCATTTTCGGGGGAATTGACGCTTATGCCTTCAATTGCAAGCAGTTTTTCTTTTGTGTAAAGATTAAGCTCTTTTATTTTTTTGTAATTGCCTTCAATGTCAAACTCGCTGCATGCTACGCCGAAAGCAGAAATCAGAGGAAGCGGTTCTGTACCCGGACGGATTTTTTTCTCTTGTTCTCCGCCGTAATGACAGGGAACAATGCGAACGCCTTTTTTGATGTAAAGCGCACCGCACCCCTTTGGAGCGTGAACCTTGTGAGCGCTTATGCTAATCAAATCGGCTCCGAGCTTTTTTGCGTTAATTGTGATTTTGCCGAATGCCTGAACTGCGTCAGTGTGGCAGATTAGATTGCTGTTTTTCTCTTTTGCAGCCGAAAAAATTTCCGAAACGGGCATAACGGCGCCTGTTTCATTGTTGACGCTCATAACCGATACCATAATCGTATTATCGTCAACTGCTGAGGCAACATCTTCAGCGTGAATAATTCCGTCGCTCTGCGGAGAAATACGCACAATCTCAAAGCCGTCCTTTTCAAGTTTGTCGGCAGTCTCAATAATGCTGCTGTGCTCGACAGAGGAAATTACAAGCCTGTTGCCTCTGCGCTTTTTGGCCTGAACAGTACCGAAAAGAGCTGTGTTGTTTGCCTCTGTGCCGCCGCTTGTAAAGAAAATCTCATCATCACTTGCACGAAGCTCCCCTGAAATTATACGTCGTGCGCTTTTAAGCTCAGCTTCAGCCTGCATACCCTTGAGGTGTAGTGAAGAGGGGTTGCCGTAGTTTTGAATCATCATCCTGAATGCTGCCTCTGCGGCTTTTTGCGACACTGCCGTAGTGGCGCTGTTGTCAAGATAATGTTCCAATGCAATTCCCCCAACTGAATTAATGCGTAAATATACATCTAACATTATACAACATTAATATAGAAAAATAAAGTGATAATTTTAACATAAATCAGAAAAATTCGGAAAAAATAAAGTCAACAACCTACAACGCATAAAGAAGGTATTATATTGATTTCACCAAAAGAATATGACAAAATTGTGAAAAAGAATTCACCGAAAAGTAAATGTTTTGTGAACTCGATAAAAGCGTTTTGTATCGGAGGGCTTATCTGTGCAATAGGGCAGGGAATTATGAATCTGTATACCTATATTGGACTTGATGAGGATACCTGCAAAACGCTGACCTCGGTAACGCTGATATTTTTCGGAATTTTGCTTACTGCAATCGGAGTGTATGATAAGATTGCACGTCACGGAGGAGCAGGCACCCTTGTTCCGATAACAGGCTTTGCAAATTCAGTTTCATCACCTGCAATTGAGTTCAAAGCAGAGGGCTTTGTGGCAGGACTCGGTGCAAAGCTGTTCATAATTGCAGGTCCTGTCATTGTTTACAGTGTATCAACGTCTATTATTTACGGCGCAATTTTATGGGTGCTGCATATGTTTGGAATCACACTGTTTTAAAAGCTTTCTATATTGTTAAAAAGACATAAGCATAAAAACAGACAGCCGTTTTGCAGTTGCAGGCGTGCTGTCTGTTTTGCGGTTAGGTTTTATTTTTCTGTACTTTGTATATCAAACTGACTTTTGTAAAGTTTTTTATAAAATCCGTTTTTGGCGAGAAGCTCTTCGTGGCTGCCCTGCTCAATGATGTTGCCGTCTTTCATCACAAGGATAACATCGCTTTCCCGTATTGTGGAAAGCCTGTGTGCAACAACAAAGCTGGTTCTTTCCTTCATCATTCTGGCAAATGCTTTCTGCACCCTTATCTCTGTGAGCGTATCAATCGAAGATGTTGCCTCGTCAAGAATAAGAATTGACGGATTTGTGAGCATTGCCCTTGCAATACATAAAAGCTGCTTTTGACCTTGGCTCAGGTTGCCTCCGCCCTCGCTGATTACTGTGTTGTAGCCGTCGGGCATTCTTCGGATAAAGCTGTGGGCGTAGGCTGCCTTTGCCGCAGCCTCCACTTCTTCGTCGGTTGCATTCTCGTTGCCGTAACGCAGGTTTTCCATAATTGTGCCGTTAAACAGCCAGCTGTCCTGAAGTACCATTCCGTAAATTTTTCGCAAATCATCACGTTTCATTTTCATAATGTCAACGCCGTCAATGCTGATTTTGCCGCTGTCAACATCATAAAAACGCATAAGCAGATTTATAAACGTTGTTTTGCCGCAGCCTGTAGGCCCCACAATAGCAATGTGACTTCCGCTTTTGACGTTGAGCGAAAAATCTGTGATGAGCGGTTTTTCCTTTGTGTATGAAAAACTCACATGCTCAATTTTAACATTACCCTTGCAATTGCTTATTGTAACGGAATTATCGGGGTCATTAGGTTCATTCTCGGCTTCAAGCACTTCAAAAACTCTGCCTGCCGCTGCAATTGCTGTTTGCAGTTGGGTGAGCACACCCGTAACCTCATTAAACGGCTTTGTATATTGATTTGCATATGTCAGAAAGCACGAGAGCTGACCTACCGACAAAACTTGTGAAATTGCCGCTATTGCGCCGAAAACTCCTACAGCGGCATAAACCATGGCATTAACAAGACGTGTGCTTGGGTTTGCAATCGCACCGGCAAACTGAGCCTTAAAACCAACGTCATAAAGCTCTGTGTTATATTTTTCAAATTCCTCAAATGCACGCTGTTCATATAAAAACGATTTTACAAGCCGCTGATTACCCACGTGCTCTTCAACATACGAAGAAATATCTCCCTGCAACGACTGTTGGCGTGCAAAGCGTTTGTGGGACAGCTTGCCTATGAAGGCTGCCGCAAACAGCGACAACGGCGTCAGAACAACAACCAGGATTGCAATTTTCCAGTTAATCATCAGCATAAATATAAGCGTGCCGACAATTGTTACCACACCTGAAAAAAGCTGCAAAAACATCTGCGTCAATCCGTCGCCGACAGCGTCAATATCATTAATTACACGGCTTATCAGGTCGCCGTGCGAATGTGTGTCAACATATGAAAGCGGAACGTCGTTAAACTTTCTGAATACGTCGCGTCTGAGGTCGCGTACTGTTTTGCTGCTTATAATACTTGTAAAATAGTTCATCAGCCATTGGAATACCGAAACACCTGCAATTCCGACGGCAATGTAAATTAAAATTCTGATTATATTTTCAAAGCTAACCTTGCCTGCGCCGATAATGTTGTCAATTGCATTACCTGTTAGCACCGGGATATACAGTGTAAGCGACACGCTGATTATCGCACTCAGAATTGCAAGCAAAAGATAGCCCGTGTATGGTCTGATTTTTTTTAATACCTTCAAAACGGCAGACTTATTTTCCATTATTTTGCCTCCGTTTCATTAAGCTGTGAAAGGCAGATTTCACGGTAGATTTCACATTTTTCAAACAATTCGTCATGTCTGCCCGTGCCTGCAAGACAGCCGTCGTCAAGCACGATGATGAGGTCTGCGTTCTTTATAGTGGAACAGCGCTGGGTAACAATAATTACCGTCATTCCCGCAGTGTTTTCGGCAAGAGCCTTGCGCAGTGCAGCGTCGGTTGCAAGGTCAAGCGCCGAGAAGCTGTCGTCAAGAATCAAAATTTCGGGGGCTGCCACGATTGCGCGGGCGATGCAGAGCCTTTGCCGCTGACCTCCGCTGAAATTTTTGCCTCCCTGCTCAACATAGCTGTCGAGCCCTCTTGGCAGCGCCGATACAAAGTCGTAAGCCTGAGCAATTTTCAGCGCTCTTATAATATCGTCGTCCGAGGAATTTTTGCTCTGCCACTTCATATTTTCTCTGATTGTACCGCTGAGCAGAACAGACTGCTGCGGAACAATTCCAATCTGCTCCCTGAGCTGAGAGAACGGATAATCCCTGACGTCTGTTCCGTCAATGCTTACGGAACCGGTTTTTACATCATAAAAACGGGGTATCAGGTTTATGAGCGTGCTTTTGCCGCTGCCTGTACCGCCTATTATGCCGACAGTCTGACCTCGTTTTATTTCAAAGCTGATGTCTGAAAGCTCGTCATCACCGTTGCCGTAGGTAAAAGAAACATTGTCAAAAGCGATTTTCGGTGTGGAAGCATTGGCAGATACCTTTATTTTGCTGTGTGTTTTCTCAACAACGCTCGGCTCGGTTTCAAACACTTCGTTCACTCTGGCGGCGCTTGCACTTGCTTTGGTGAGCAGCACAACAAGATTTGCCACAACTATCATTGCGAGCAGAATCTGCGTCATATAGTTGACAAGAGCGATAATATCGCCGCTCAGCATTCCTGTTCCGTTATTTACGTTGATTGCCCCGAACCAGATGATTGCAATAATTGCAAGGTCGGTAACGGCATAGGTAACGGGACTGAGCAGAGCCGAAAGTCTGTTGACTCTGATTGTGGTTTTTGCAAGGTCTTCTGTGGCTGAATCAATGCGTTGCTTTTCGTTTTGCTGCTTTGAAAATGCACGTATAACGCGGTTGCCCGAAAGGTTTTCACGAGAAATAAGACCTATTTTATCCAGCTTTTTCTGAATTGCGGAGAAAATCGGAATGCTCCTGCTCATCACTACATAAAGGGTTATACCTATTAATATGGTTGCGATAATAAAGATTACCGACATTTTCAGGCTGATTGTCATTGACATTATGATTGAGCCGATTACGATGAACGGTGAACGTGTGAGCAGACGTATGCTCATTGCTACGCTCTGCTGAACCTGATTTACATCATTTGTGATTCGTGTAATCAGCGACGGAGTTCCCAGCTTGTCCAGTTCGGCGTGAGAAAGTGAGTTTATATGTGCAAACAGCTCGCGGCGGATTCTGGTGCCTACACCCTGAGACGCACGTGAAGCAAAATACTGGCACACCATTGCGCTGCCAAAGCCTACAACCGCAAGCAGCAACATTACGCCGCCCATTTTGAACACATAATTCGTGTTGCCTGTCAGCACGCCGTCGTCAATTATGCTCGCCATAACAAGCGGCACAAGCAGCTCAAGTATTGCTTCAAACAGCTTGCACAGCGGACCTATTATACATTCCTTTTTGTAGTCTTTTAAAAATCTTCTGAGTTTATACATCGTTATCCCCTGTTTTATTAAAGAATGACAGCCCTCAGGCGTATTCCGTTTTGTGAATATTATAATCGTGATTGTATCAGAACTCAATATTATGTCTTATACTCCGAATATTATTGTACACTAAAATAACGCAATCATCAATATTTTAATTGGGAGTGTTTCCGGGAAATATATAATATGTCTCTAAAAGGATATTTTATGAATACATCAGCTTTTTGAATGACCTCTTATTATGTGTCTGCGGTCAACAAATGTTATATAAAAGCTCAAAGCAAAACCGCCTAAAGCATTGACAATAACTTCTGCGGGTGCTAGAATTACACTAAGCTTAGATGTTCATTAATCGGCGCTTTACGTTTGCTTGTTAGGCAGTATAAATGATGCGACAGCTTTGCAAAAATTAATATAATAAGAGGTGGAACAATATGAAAAGATTATTATCTTTATTAATGGTTATGCTTTTTGCTTTTTCTTCAATATTTGTTATGAATGTTTCAGCTTCTGAAATCTCAACAGCTGATGAAGTTTCAGAGTCGGACATTGAAATGCAAATTAAGGAAGCGCTGACGTCTGATGACGGCATTGCGTCGGGATCACCCCTCGACTGTATCACAGTATATGGTTTGATTACATTAAGCGACGGCAGTGTTTTGTTTAACTTTGAGGCTGATTTTGGATGGGTTGATGTAATAGCGGATTTTGAAATAGGTCCATACGAATATTTTGTTGACTATGGTTCACAGAAATACATCTACATCAATTCAAAAGTTTATCGCATAGCTGACGCATATGACGAGGGGTTAATAAGCGATTCTCTGCTTGACGAAATTGCAGATGTGCTGGGACTTGTTAATACAAAACAAATTAAGGAAGCATTGATAAGAACAAAATTACCTGACGTAACACCCGACCAAATTTCTATATCATATGACCGTTTGACTATTTTAAGCGACGGAAGCGTCCTGTTCAGATATAATTATCTCGGCGAAGGTCATAGCAGTATTTCTCACGAGGTTGAAATAGGTAATTACCGTTATGAGGAAAACGTAGGTTATGAATATAATATTTTTATCAATTCAGATGTCTATATCTTAAAAGACGCATATGACGAGGGTTTAATCAGTGATTCTCTGCTTGACGAGATTGCAGAGGCTTTAGATTTTGAAGAAATTGAAGTTGTAACCGAACCTGCAACCGAGCCTGCAACCGAGTCCGTAACTGAGCCTGTAACCGAGACTGTAACTGAGTCAGTTGCCGAGTCTGTTACAGAGGCTGTGACTGAGTCTGAAAAAGAGTTAACCGCACAGCCGACCGACGTTTCTACCGATGATGAAGTTTACGTACAGCCAACTACAGTCGGAGCCTCTACTAACGATGAAGCTGAGGCGCAATTGAATTCCACAGATGGCGACAACACGGCTGTTGCCACAGGTCAGAGCGGTTTATTTGTTTCTGCTGTTGTTATTCTGCTTATGATGATATTTGCTGTATGTTCTTTGCGTAAAAAGTCAAAATTTGAATAATTTATTGAATAAATAATACCATAATGGCAATACTGCAATTGAAATAATGCAGTATTGCCTTTAAATTGCCTTAAAAATTCTGCAAAAATGCTTGACAAATCAGTATTGAGCGGTATATAATTGTAAATCGTGGGACATTCTGTAGTTATGCCATTTTGCGGGCAAACACAGATGTTTTGCGAAGTTTTTCAATTTCTAATATTTTTTGAAAGGAGGACAAATATGCCTACATTTAACCAGTTGGTACGCAAGGGCAGAGCTGTTTCTGAAAAGAAGGCGAAGGCGCCTGCACTTTTAAAGGGCTGGAACTCAAAGAAGCGTGTTGCTATTGACCAGAGCTCCCCACAAAAGAGAGGTGTTTGTACCGCAGTAAAGACAGCTACACCTAAGAAGCCTAACTCAGCACTCAGAAAGATTGCCAGAGTAAGACTTTCTAACGGAATTGAAGTCAGTTCCTATATCCCCGGCGTAGGTCACAACCTTCAGGAGCACAGCGTTGTTCTTATTCGTGGCGGCCGTGTTAAGGATTTGCCCGGTGTTCGTTACCATATCGTTCGTGGTACGCTTGATGCTCAGGGCGTTGCCGGACGTATGCAGAGCCGTTCAAAGTACGGCGCTAAGCGTCCAAAGAAAAAATAAAAATAGGAATTGACAAAACTCTCTTGACTTAATTATTAAGTTCTGCTATGCGGCAGGAATTTTACTATATATATGTTTAGTAGAATGTCTTGTTGGCATACGGGAGTTTGTCGCTTTCGAGTACCTATGATATCTCTATTATTGTGAAGGAGGGAAGCAAAGTGCCAAGAAGAGGTTCTATTGCAAAGCGTGACGTATTACCCGATCCGCTTTATAATTCAAAACTTGTAACTCGTCTTATCAACAATATTATGTACGACGGCAAGAAGGGCGTTGCTCAGAAGATTGTTTACGGTGCATTTGACATTATTGCTGAAAAGACAGGAAATAACCCGCTTGAGGTTTTTGAGCAGGCTATGGAGAACGTAATGCCTGTTCTCGAGGTTAAGGCTCGCCGTGTGGGCGGTGCCACATATCAGGTTCCTATGGAGGTTCGTCCTGAAAGACGTCAGACGCTCGGTCTGCGCTGGATTTCAACCTACTCAAGAAACCGCAGTGAAAAGACAATGAAGGAAAGACTTGCAGGAGAAATCCTTGACGCCACAAACAGTACCGGCGGCGCGTTCAAAAAGCGCGAGGATACTCACAAGATGGCAGAAGCAAACAAGGCTTTCGCTCACTACAGATGGTGATTTAATCACTCGTGAAAGTTTAATTAGGAGGATTTTATGCCAAGACAGGTTTCACTTGAACAGACAAGAAACATTGGTATTATGGCTCATATTGACGCCGGTAAAACCACAACAACAGAGCGTATCCTGTATT
>CAYQXN010000009.1:0-36474 GCA_964421585.1 uncultured Ruminococcus sp.
TTGATTGCTCTATTCCCATTGCACCAAATTCCTTTAGCAACTCTCTTGTTTTCAGATTGTAAGGGTTGTTATCATAAGCACTGACAAGCCAGGCAGGATGAGTATATATAGATATCTTTTCTTTAAGTACAGCCGTTGCAAATTCCTTAACATATTCAAGCGGAATATGTTCTTGATGGAAGGCATCAACAGAAAGACAAATACCATTAACCCCGCTTTCAGCTAAAATATAAGCAACTTCTTTGATTTTGTTTCCATCCTTGCTGAAATAGCCGTTGGTTATCAGTTCTCTCTGTGGAATTTTCATTTCTCTTGCGGCAGAATGTATTTTGCAAACAGTTTCAGGATATAACAAGGGCTCTCCGCCAAAGGTCATAAGTGATTCTATTTTATAATTCTTACATATGTCATATATAGCTTTCTTTGCTATGTCACCGTCAATATGGTCACTTGAAATATGACTGCCTTGTGAGCAATGCCTGCATTTGCCGCTGCAAGCCATAGTAACTGCAAACTCTATTCGATTTAGGTTTTTTAAATATTTATTCATTGTTCAATCCAAATTATCTGATAACAGATTTAAAATTACACGAATAATTTTAACACAGTGTTAATTTTATGTCAATTTCTTGTTTTTGGTTTTTATATATTGTATAATATATGAAATTCATTTAAATCGGAGCAGCGCTCCGGCAAGCTCGCTTGAAATGGGCTCGAAAACGATTGCAACCTGCGCAGGAAGCGTTAGCCCCTCAGCGAAATAGGTTATATAGAAAATGGTGAAGCTTTGAGAATTATTGCTATAGGAGATGTCGTATCAAGACCGGGGTGCGAATATTTAAGGCAGATGCTGCCGAAATTAAAAAAGGAATTTAATGCTGACGCTGTTATTGTAAACGGTGAAAATTCCGCTGTTGGCAACGGTATAACGCCTCAAAGCGCAGACTATATTTTTGACAGCGGCGCCGATGCAATAACACTGGGTAATCATTCGTTAAGGCGCAGGGAAATATATAATTATTTAGATGATGAAACAAAGCCGATAGTCAGACCTGCAAATTATCATAATGACGCCCCCGGAAGAAGATATATTGTTATTGACAAAGGCAATATTCAGTTTGCCGTTGTGAATTTACAGGGTGCGGTTTTTCTTGAGAGCTATATTAATCCCTTTTCGATTATTGATGAAATAATTGACGAAATAACAGCTAAAGGCATAAAGCTGATTTTTGTTGATATTCACGCTGAAGCGACATCTGAAAAGAAAGCGCTTGGCTGGTATCTTGACGGCAGAGTATCCGCCGTGTTCGGCACACACACTCATATACAGACAAGCGATAACCAGATTTTACCGCAGGGCACTGCATATATAACAGATATCGGTATGACGGGAACATATTACAGTGTACTCGGTATCGACCCCGAATGTATAATTAAAAAGCTTAAGACCGGTATGCCCGTTAAATTTGAAAATAACGACGGTCCCTGCATAATTGAGGGATGCCTGTTTGAAATTGATGAAAAAACAGGCAGAGCAATCAGCACGAGTTTAATCAGGAGGTAAAAATGCAAAAAAAATATATGGCGCTCATTCTTGCATTTATTTTACTTGCTAACTGTTTATGCGCGTGCCAAAACCAAATTAACGAAAACACTGCTGTAACCACAGAGTCGGTGTCTGCAAAGCAAAAAGATGATGTTTCTTTTAAATTAAGCTATACGCAGGCTGACAGTCTTGATCCTTTTAAGGCAACAAGTCAAAATAATCAGATTCTTGCTTCACTGGTTTTTGAATCGCTTTTTGATTTGGATGAAAATTATGAGCCTGTTCCCAATATTGCTGCGGACTATGCATTTACAGACGCAAAAACCATTCGTGTTGATTTTAAGCCCGGCCTTAAATTTTCAGATGAAAGCGCGATAGACGGTGAAGACATTATATATTCAATAAAAGCGGCTAAAAGCAGTGATGCATACTCAAGCGCGCTTACGGCGATAAAAAGCTGTGAAGCGCAGGGAAATTCAATAATTATATATCTGAACTATGCAGACCCCAATGCAATAAACCTGCTGACATTCCCTATCGCTTCAATAAATGATGATGAAGACGGTTTTCCTGTCGGAAGCGGCAGATACAAATATCAGACAAACGGCAGCGATACCGTTTTAACAGTTAATGAACAAAGCGGCTTTGACCCGTATATTACAACCATAACTCTTGTAAACATTGCCGCGGCGGACTCAATAGACAACGCTGTAAATATAGGTAATATATCATATTCCTTCAAGGATATGAGCACCGACACATCAAAGCGTATGTCCTGTGCAAAAAAGGCGATTGATATGAACAATCTTGTTTATATAGGTGTTAATTCAAAAACAGGCATAACCTCAAGTCCAAATATCAGAAGGGCAATATCGCTTGCCATTGACAGGGGCTCTCTTGTTACAAGCGCATATTCAGGCTATGCGGACGCCGCGCTTTCCGTATTTCATCCGTCTTTCACATCGCTTGGGGATATTTCGCTTTTTTCAGAAGCATCAGACACAGCCACGGCTAAACAGGAAATATTGCAGTCAGGCTACAGCACAGATGAATTATCGCTTACAATGCTCGTTGATGATAACGAAAATAAAAACGCGGCTGCAAATCTCATAAAAACACAGCTTGAAGCGGCAGGCTTCAGCATTACTGTTGAGCAGCTTAAAAGCAGCGAATATAAAAGCAGGATTAACAGCAGCAGCTTTGACCTTTATATCGGAGAGGTTAAGCTTGCCGACGATATGTGTCTTTATCCCCTTTTATCAAAATCAGGAGGAGTAAGCAAGGGAATTGACTTTGACAGTATCAGCTGTGACAACTCATATATCAAATATTTAAACGGCAGCGAGGAGCTTGGCAAATTTATTTTATCGTTTAATGATGATATGCCGTATATACCTGTTTTATATAAAAAAGGTATGATTTGCTATTCAAAGGCAATGAACGGCGATATGCAGGGATATTACGGAAACTTCTTTTCAAACATTGAAAGCTGGAATTTTTCATCTTGATTTAATATGGATTTAGACATATAATTAATATGTACGGTTTATTAGACGGCAACGCCCGAACATTAACATTTGTCAAGGGCGCATTTTGCCTCAGCGGGAGATTGTACCCACACTGAATGCTGATAAAATCCGCTGCCTGTGGCGGCGGGGACATCTTGCGTAAGTTATATATTATCAGGAGGTAATCAAATGATAAAGCTTGAAAATCCCAACGGATACATTGAAATTACAAATAATTATTTTGCAAAGCTTGTCGGCAAAGCTGCGCAAAGCTGCTTCGGCGTAACGGGTATGGTTAATTCAAATCCATACAGAACAATTAAAAACGCAATTAAAACAAAGGTTTCGGGTGACAGCAACGATCAGGGTGTTATCGTTAAAAGCGTAAACGGCAATCTTGTTATTGATTTGCACATTTCAGTATCTTACGGTGTTAATATAAGTGCCATTGTTGACAGCATTGTCAACAAGGTTCGTTACACGGTTGAACAGGCAACCGACCTCAAGGTTTCCAAGGTGAATGTTTATATTGACGCCTTGAACTGAACAATTTAATCAAAAGTAACTGATTGGAGATTAAACAATGATAACAGGTTTAATGTTTCGCGATTCAATAATATCAGCGGCAAACAACATTTCAAACAGCAGACAAGCTGTTGACGCTTTGAATATTTTCCCTGTTCCGGACGGCGACACGGGAACAAATATGAGTATGACCATCACCGCAGCGGCAAAGGAAATGGCTGCATTGCCTGACAGCTGCACAATCAGCGAGGCATCATCAAAATGCGCGTCGGCTCTGTTGAGGGGCGCAAGAGGTAATTCGGGCGTTATTTTATCACTGATATTCCGCGGCTTTTCAAAGGGCTTTAAGGGGCTTGACAAAGCAGGCGCGAACGACATCGCCAATGCCTTTAAGGAGGGCGTTGACGCTGCTTATAAGGCGGTTATGAAGCCGACGGAGGGCACAATCCTCACTGTAGTAAGAGAGGCAAAGGACGCAGCCGTTGAAATGGCAAGCATTCAGGATGAGCCGCTTGAGGTTGCCTTCGCCGCACTTCAGGCTGCCAAGGCTGCTTTGGCAAAGACGCCTGAGCTTTTGCCTGTTTTAAAAGAAGCGGGTGTTGTTGATGCGGGCGGTCAGGGACTTATACTGATATTTGAAGGTATGGAGAGTGTTTGGCACAACGGTGTTATTGTTCAGCCGCTTGAAGGAAGCGGTGTAACACCTGTCAGCACACCGTCAAAATCAACTGTCGCAAACGCATCTGATGATATTGAATTCGGCTACTGCTCTGAATTTCTTATTGAAAAGTCACCTGATGCCAAGGTAAAGGACCCTCTTAAATTAAGGGCATTTCTGGAGTCAATCGGCGACTGTGTTGTTGTTGTTGACGACGGTGATATCATCAAGGTTCATGTTCATTCAAATGAACCGGGTAATGTTATTCAGGCAGCGCTTAAATACGGTCAGCTTATCAATATTAAAATTGACAATATGAGATATCAGCATGCTAATGCCGATACAGGTGTTAAAGATGGCGATAAGATTATTAAACCCCAAACCGCTGCGCCTGAAAACAATTACGGCTTTGTTGCAGTATGTGCCGGCGACGGATTGGCAGAGCTTTTCAGTGACATCGGAGCCGATGTTATTGTAAGCGGCGGTCAGACTATGAATCCTTCAACAGATGATATTTTAAAAGCTGTTATGAATACTCCCGCAAAAACAGTATTCGTTTTGCCGAATAATAAAAATATTATTATGGCCGCGGAGCAGGCTGCACCGCTTGCCGCTGACAGAAAAGTTATTGTTTTGCCTACAAAGACAATACCACAGGGTATATCCGCAATGCTCACATTTGATGACAATGCGGATATCGGCGAAAATCAGATGGCTATGATATCGGCAGCAGAGGCTGTTGAAACTGCGCAAATTACCTTTGCTGCCCGTGACAGCGAGGTTGACGGTCAGAAGGTAAACAAGGGCGAAATAATGGGCCTTTGCAACGGCAAAATCAAATTTATCGGAAATGACACTGTTGACATTGCCGTTAAATCAACCGAAAAATTATTCAAAAAGAACGAGCATTCGCTTATTACCATAATTTACGGAGAGGGTATCAGCGAGAACGATGCTGAAAAGGTTGAGGAAAGGCTTGCCGAAAAATATGAAAGCAGTGCCGAAATCAGCATTGTAAACGGCGGTCAGCCCATATATTATTTTATCATTTCAGTGGAGTAAAAATGCTAAATCTTGAAAGCAATATAAAATATATAAAAGGTGTTGGTGAAAAAAGAGCCGAGCTTTTTTATAAGCTCGGTATATTTGACATTGACACCCTTATTCATTTTTATCCGAGAAAATATGAGGACTGGTCGCAGACAAAACATGTAAGCGAGCTTGAAAACGGCGCAAACGCTGCAATCAAAGCAACCATGATAACTGCGGTAAGTGAGCATATGGTAAGGCGCGGTCTAACACTTTATAAATGCAAATTTACCGACGGAGAAGCAATAATAAATGTAACAATATTCAATAACAAATATCTCGCCGGGGCTTTGAGAGTTTACGATGATTATGTTCTTTTCGGCAAGCTTGATAAAAATCTAACGGGGGCGTCAATGTCATCGCCTAAAATAGAAAGGCTTGCCACAGGGGTAAGGATTCATCCTGTTTACCCGGCTACGGAAAAGCTGAATTCAAACGCGATAGCCAAGGTTATAAAAACTGCGCTTGAAGGCCTTGATGAAATACCCGAAACCCTGAGTGCGGATATAATGAAAAAATACGGTCTTATCCCTCTTGACAAGGCAATAAGACTTATTCATATGCCGCAATGCGAAAACGACTGCAAGGATGCAAGAAAAAGGCTTATATTTGAGGAGCTTTTAACGCTTCAGCTCGGTCTTTTAAAGCTTAAATCAAGCAACAGGCAAAAAACCGCGCTTCAGATAAAAAATGATTTTACGGCAAAATACAAGTCGCTTTTACCGTTTACACTGACAAACGCTCAAAGCAAAGCAATATCTCAATGCATAAATGATATGAAAAAATGCGAGCCTATGGCAAGGCTTTTGCAGGGAGATGTCGGCTCGGGTAAAACAGCGGTTGCAGGCGCACTTATATTCAATGTAATCAAAAACGGTTATCAGGCTGCACTTATGGCGCCGACAGAAATACTTGCAGCTCAGCATTTTGAGAGCCTTTCGCATTTATTAAGCGGTGCAGGTATAAAATCAGCGCTTCTTACAGGCTCTGTCAGTGCAAGTGAAAAAAGAGTAATCAAGGAAAAGCTTTTAAACGGCGAAATCGACTTGCTTATAGGCACTCATGCAATAATACAAAATGATGTTGAGTTTGATAAGCTTGCACTTGTTATAACTGATGAGCAGCACAGATTCGGAGTTAAGCAAAGGGCTGCACTTGCGGGAAAAGGACAGGATACCCATACTCTTGTAATGAGCGCAACGCCTATTCCGAGAACACTCGGTCTTATAATTTACGGCGACCTTGAAATCAGTATTCTCGACGAACTGCCGCCCGGCAGGCAGGAAATAAGAACAGATGTTGTAACATCGGCATATCACGGCAGAATCTACAGCTTTATTAAAGCCGCCGTCGCAAGGGGCGAACAGTGCTATATAATATGCCCTATGGTCGATGACGGGAACGAGCTTGATTTAAAATCAGCAAATGAATATGCAGATGAGCTTTCAAAAAACATTTTTGCCGGATATAACTTAGGTCTGCTCCACGGTAAAATGAAGCCCAAAGAAAAAGAAAATGTTATGAAAGCGTTTGCTAACGGTGATATACAGCTGCTTATTGCAACAACAGTTGTGGAGGTCGGCATCGATGTGCCGAATGCAACAGTTATGGTTATTGAAAATGCAGAGCGATTCGGTCTCTCACAGCTTCACCAGCTTCGCGGCAGGATAGGCAGAGGCAGCCGAAAAAGCTATTGTATCCTTGTGTCCGACAGCAAAAGCGAAAATGCAAGGAACCGTCTTACCGCTATGAAATTATACAGTGACGGCTTCAAAATAGCCGATGAGGATTTAAAGGCACGGGGACCGGGTGATTTCTTCGGCGAAAGGCAGCACGGTCTGCCAAACCTGAAAATTGCCGATATGCTTGAGGATACCGAAACACTGCTTTTGACACAGGAATGTGCAAAAAATATTTTAAAAGAAGATTATAATCTCGACCTTGCAAAAAACAAACATCTTTGCGAAAATATCACAAAGATGTTCAGAGATATAAAATATTAATACCCTGCGTGCAAAAATCCGTAAACGGCTTAACTGCACGCAAGCGGTTGTTTTATCAACAGACCCTCGGCATGAACGGCATTATGCTGTTCGTGCTTTTTTATTCATCTGTCTGCGGCTGTGCCTCAGTGGTTATTACCTCGCCGTAAACCTGAAGTATAATCTCCTCCCCAACTGCGACCTCCTCGCCTGCTGCGGGAGCACTGCCGTAATTGTCCTTGACTGTTCCTTCAGTGTGACCGCCGTCATTATAAACCTCTACTGTTGAAACCTTAAATCCGAGCTTTTCAAGAGTTTCCGTGGCGTCCTTTATTGAAAGACCTCCGACATCGGGTACAACCTCGGTTTTTATACCCTTGCTGACGGTAAGAACAATTTCAGTTCCCTCATCTACTGTTTCGCCTTTTTCAATACTTTGTTTAAATACAATGCCCTCCTCATACTCTGCGGAATAATCGGAATTATAGGTAATTGTAAATTGAGTATTCCACGCACCGTTATTTTGGATATCGCTTTGCGTGTATCCCTGTGAAGTAAAATCGGGGACCGTGTAAGTGGCAACCGATACGGGCTGCGTCGTGGTTTCCTCCTTATCGAAGTAACCGTTGCTCTTCGCAATATAGCCGCCCACTGCCAAAGCGGCAGCTATAAGTATTACAAGAATAATAACCGCTGTCTTTGCCGCGCTTGACTTTGGCTTTATGTCATCAGTCGGATAGCCCCTGTAATGCTCCTCCTGCTCTACCGGATCGGGCTCGTTATTCTTAACATTTTTTTGAGCGGCAGCCGCAACGACCGTAGGTGATGCATTGAGCTGCTCACGAAAAGCGTCAACTGTCTGAATTCTTTTTTCAGGATATATCTGCAAGCCGCCGCCGAGAGCCTTAATTACATAAGTAGGTATATTTTCGGCAATAGTGTTTGGTATCATCAGCTTGTCATTGGTTTCCCTTGACTTTGCATCAGGCGGATTTTGACCCACGAGCGCGCGAAATATGCACGCGGAAAATGCATATATATCTGTTGCAGGGCATATTTTGTGCTTGTTATCATACTGTTCAAGAGCGGTATAACCGTCGCTGTGATTAAATTCGAGAGATGTTGAAATGTTATTTGCCTCGGTTATACAAAAGCTCTTAAGCCTCACCTTGCCGTCACGGCAAAGCACTAAATTGTCAGGATTAATACCGCCGTGAATAATACCGTTTGCATGCAATGCTTCAAGCGTTGTAAGAACTGGCATAAACATAATTCTTGCCTGATCCCAAAGGATATTTCCGTCAGGATTGCGCAGTAAAAATTCGCGCAGAGTTATCGACTCTATATACTCGCTTACCGCATAAGCCGTATCGTTAAGCTCAAATACATCACAGACAGGTACAACCGCAGACAGATTTCTCATTCTGATTATGGTTTCCCAAAGCTCTTTAAAGGAGTGCTTATATGATTCATAATCAACTCTGTAGCGCTCCCTTATATGAACATCGGTATTCCCCTCTAACCTGTTGGCTATACCCTTTGGCAGAAACTCACGAACACTTACCCGTGTATTAAGCTGCATATCGTAAGCGTTATAAATACAGGCATCGCTTTCGTGCGCCTCAACAGTTCCTATTACATATCTGTCATTAAGTATTGTTTTGGGCTGAAGATAAATAATTTCAGTCGGTGTATCGTTATCATAGCCGCAGCCTTCGCACACACTGCCGTCGGTAAGCTCGCTAAAGCAATTCATACAAAGATTATCAATTTCCATAAATAAAGCTCACTCCGCATACTGTAATAGTATATATAAAATATAATACCAACCATTATAAATTTTGTCAAGGCAAATACTCAACTTGAATAAAGAGATGATTTATTGTATAATGCATATATAACCTATTCGCCGATGTCCCCCCCGCCTCTTAGGCGGCGGGGTCCATTTCAGAATTTCAGTATGAGTAATAATCTCCCTCTGAAATTCTGAGGAGCTGACGCTCCCTGCGCACATTGCAATCGGTTACAAGCTCCGTTTCAGGCAAGCTTGCCGGAGCGCTCTACGATTTAAAAATTCATTCGAGGTAAAAAAATATGGCATCATTTGCAATGATAAAAGAATTAAACGAAAAAAAAGATAAAAACGGAAACAGCTATCTTGATATGACTATTATAGGCAGTGACAAGAAAGAATATGCCTCAAAGCTGTGGCGGTTTGAAAATAACGGCAGGTTTGAAAGCGGTCAGGTTATTGAAATTGAATATTCGGTTGACAACTACAAAGGCAAGCCGCAGCTTACAATAACATCAATAAAAGAAGCACCGGATAATATGATTAAGGATTTTGTGCCTGCAAGCGAATACAGCGGCAAGGCTGTATTTGAAATGCTGCTTGACAAGGTCAGCACCTTTCAAGATGATGAGCTGCGTAAAATCGTAACGAGCGTAATGCTTAAAAACAGAGAAAAGCTTGAGGTTTATCCTGCCGCCTTCAGGCTGCACCACGCAATAATCGGCGGATTGATGCTTCATACTGCTTCAATAGTTGAGATGGCTGAAAAGGTCTGTCAGGTTTATCCGAATATTAACAAAGAGCTATTGCTTTCAGGCGCAATACTTCACGATACTGCAAAAACCTTTGAAATGGAAACAGGTAAATCAGGTCTTTCCACCGGCTACTCTGTCGGCGGAGAGCTGATAGGTCATCTTGTAAAGGGTGCTATGTATATTGAAGAAACCGCAAAGGAGCTTGGCATTACAAGCGAAAAGGTAACTCTGCTTGAGCATATGATTCTTTCACATCACGGTGTACCGGAATACGGCTCGCCCGTCAGACCTATGTTCCTTGAGGCTGAAATTCTTTCGGCCTTGGATAAACTTGATGCAACTATTTTTGAAATCAACAATGCAACAAACAAAACCGCTCCGGGAACATTTACGGAAAGGCAATGGGCGCTTGACAACAGAAAGCTGTTTAACCACGGCTTATCATCAACCGAGCATAAAGTTAATTTGGGAGAGTAAAATTGAGCGATACAGTAAATGAAACATGGAGCGAAATCTCCGTAATCGTTGGTACAAAGGATATTGACACCGCAGGCAGCATAGCAAATATGGTTGTTCCGTACGGAATTTATATTGAGGATTATTCCGAGCTTGAAAATGAGGTAATGGAAATTGCACACATTGACCTTATTGAAGAAGAACTTTTAAATGCTGACAGAACAAAGGGCATTATTCATGTGTACATAAACCCGCACGAAAATCCTTTAGAAGCCGTATCGTTTATTGAAGAAAGGTTAAAGGACAACAATATTGAATATGAAATAAAAACAAATGACTGCGCCGCACAGGACTGGGTGAATAACTGGAAGCAATATTTTCATCCGATGCCTGTCGGAAGTAAGCTGCTTATACGCCCTGCCTGGGAGGATGAATATGACGCAGGCGGCAGAAAGGTTCTGCACATTGAGCCGGGACTTGCTTTCGGCACAGGCAGCCATCCTACCACAAAGCTTTGCCTTGAAACGCTTGAAAAATATATAGACAACACATCTGTTGTTCTTGATATCGGCTGCGGCAGCGGCATACTTTCAATAGCGAGCCTGCTGCTCGGAGCAAAAAAGGCCTTTGGTGTTGACATTGACAGCCTTGCCGTAAAAACAGCCCTTTCAAACGCAAAGAAAAACGGTTTTGATGAAAGCTCGTTTAAAGCGGTTCAGGGTGATTTGTCGGATAAGGTTTCAGGCAAATACAATGTTATTATTGCAAATATCGTAGCAGATGTAATAATCAGGTTCAACAAGGAGGTTGCCGATTATCTTGAAAATGACGGCGTTTATATAACCGGCGGCATAATTGAAAGCCGTGAGGATGATGTGCTCTATTCGTTTGCACTAAACGGCTTTAAAGTAATAGAGCGTTTTGAGGAAAAGGGCTGGCTTGTATATGCACTAAAAAAATCGAAGTAAAAAAACAGTCTTGAGCGAAAAACTCAAGACTGTTTTTTATGCGAAAATAAAATTAATAAGAGAGCATAGAATAACACCTGTTAATAAAGGTGTCAAGATTGACATAAAGGTCCACCTTATGCTTTTTGTTTCTTTCCATACAGTCAAAAGTGTAGTCGAGCAGGGAAAATGAAACATCGAAAATATGCAGGTACATACTGCAGTAGATGCAGTCCAGCCATTATCAACAAGAATACTTTTAAGGCTTTCAAGCGTGGAGTAGTCGCTCATTTCACCCGTTGATAAATAAGCCATAAGCGCAATAGGTATAACAATTTCATTTGCGGGAAACCCCAAAATGAAGGCAAGCAGCATAACACCGTCAAGCCCCATAAATCTGCCTATCGGTTCAAGGAGATTCGCAAACCTGCACAGAAGGGATATATCCCCTGCTCTGACATTTGCAAGCACCCATATAATAAGTCCTGCCGGAGCAGCAACGACTACGGCTCGCAGAAGAACAAAAAATATTTTTTCTCTTACCGTGTCACCTATCAGCTTCAAAAGCTTAGGTTTTCTATATGGCGGAAGCTCAAGAACAAATTTACTCGGCATACCCCTTAATACCGTCAAGGTCAGCACCTTTGAGCTTAAAAAAGTCATCGCAAGCGAAAGCATAACAAAGCATAAAAGAATAAACGCAGATAAAATGCTGTTTCCACAAAAGAACATTGAAATCACTGCAATCAATAATGGGAATACGCCACCAACACTCAGGCAACTTTTGCGTGCTTTTCGGTGAATAAACGGCTGAAATTGTTTTATTCACCGTACATAAAAATATGCAAATTCTCTCCGTCCCATTCGATTTTCTGAATGAGCAATCTTATGATTTGCCGTTTATCATAAATAGATAAATCATCAAATAAATTCTTAAATGACTTAACGCTTTCAATCAGTGCGTCAGTATCAAAATCAATGCTGTTATCTGCTTGATTTTGCTCGGTTAATTCATTTTCAAGCGTATGCAGATATTCAGTCTGCTCAACTATTTTTTTATCAATTGCCGTTATTGCAACTTGACTTAATGTAGTATCGGTTAATCGGTTTACAAGGGTATTGATTTCGCTTTGCGTGGTTTCAATATCCTTTTTAATTTTATCTGTCTTATCGTCACTCTTCTCTTTTTCATATTCCTTTTTCAAGTTTTCAAGAGCAGATGTGAAGGTGTCAAAATTATCTAACTCGCCTTTGATATAGTCAACAACTAAATCATCTGTCTGCTGTCCAGTGAGGTTAGTACAATCACAAAGTGCGTTGTTGCCCTTGAGCTTGCTTGAACAAATGTAACTGAAATTGTCACTCGTTGCCTTATGCTTTTTAGAAAACATCTTTTCACCGCATTTTGAGCAGTAAATCAGGCCCGATAGCAAGCCCACTTCACTATGATTAACAACCTTTTCTTTATGGTTGTTGTGGAAATATTTTTGAATGGATACCCAGTCTTTACCGCTGATAATTCCCTCGTGTTTACCGATTGCAACAATCCACTCACTAAGCGAATTTCTCGGCGCACCTGAACGGCTGTAATCCCTTTTGTTGTAGGTTGAAACACCGTGCTCACCATTCCACAATTCTTTATTCTGGCAAATATCAGAGCCGTTTTCAGCAAAGTAATGATAAGCATTTTCATCGGCAATACAGTAAACAGGATTTTGCAGAATATCACGAATACCAAGCACAGAAAAATACTTACCTGTGGTCTTTGACTTAATCTTTTTTGCAATCAGATACTTGCTGACAGCAGATACAGAATGTGTTTCAAGAAAGTGATTATACATCAGCCTGACGGTTTCAATCTCGTCACTGAATACTAATTTGTGTGAGGTTTTAACCTTGCCGTCTACGATAATCTCGCTCTCCTCTGCCCCCTGATAACCGGTCGGAGGAGTACCGCCAAGCCACCTGCCTGTGCGTGCTAAAAGGTGCATATTATCACGAACACGCTCGGCAATCGTTTCACGCTCAAGCTGTGCAAAAACGGAGGTAATATACATCATAGCCTTGCCCATAGGTGAAGAGGTATCGAAATGCTCTTTAATGCAAATCAGGTTAACGCCCTTGTTATTGAGCAGTTCAATCAAACCTGAAAAATCACTTACATTTCTGCTCAATCTGTCAAGCCGATAGCAGACAATATACTCAAATTTATATGTATCAAGGTCTTTCATCATCTGCTGAAACTGAGGGCGCTTCAAGTCTTTTGCAGAATATCCCTCATCCTCGTAGACGAATATATCCTTATCGGCAACCTCAATATCAGCCATTGAAAATTTGATGTACTGCTTACACATCTCAATCTGATTTTCAACGCTCTCACCCTTGCCCGTAAACAAGGACTTTCGGCTGTAAATCGCTACCTTCATATACGCTCCCCTTTCACGCTTGATGTTAACATGGAAAACAAAATTAGTAAAGGCTCAATACAAAATTATATTACCTTTTTCTTCGGCAAGTTTTTCCATTTTATCTGTATAACCATTAAAGCTGAAAAACACAAAATGCTCATTTCTGTTTGACTTATTCCAATTAACCTTTTCAATCTTTTCAATAAGATTATAATACACATCAACATTCATCTTGTCATTTGTAAATTTGCATTCTCCGAATATGATATTATTGCTGTTCTCGTCGACTGCAACAATATCAATTTCCGTATCACTTCTATCCCACCATCTGCCGATTTTTGTGGGAACAAAATCCCAAGTATCATGAACAACAAGCTGATTCATATACTCTTTTCTGCATATATCTTCATAAACAAAAGCTGTATGATTAGATACAAAACCTTTCTTTATTTTATCCATAACAAAATCTGTATTGTCCATTTCAATATATGATCTGTACGGATAAATAAATTTAAACCAGAACTTAATATAATTGTCCCTGATTTTATAAAGACCCATTTTACTCTTTTCCGGATTACTTTCAGTTGCAGGTACTTCTCTTTCAAGTATATCCAAATCAATTAAAACATTAAGATACTTGGGCAAATTTGTTGACTTAATTTCAAGGGCAGCTGCTATTTCACTTGGCTTCTCTTTTCCTGATGCTATAATCTTAATTATAGAAAAATAACTTCCTACATCCTGCACTTCTTTTTCAAGCAAAAAATTCGGTTCTTCATATAAATAGCTTTCTTTCGACATAACACAGTTTTTTATTGCATCGTATATATCGTCATACTGTTCAAGTGATTCGATATATTTCGGAACTCCGCCTGTTACAGCATAATTTTCAATCAACTGTTTTTCGCTGAAATTCTCAAAAAACTCATTATAATACTTAAACGGAATTTGCTGCATTTTGATCTGCCCTGTTCTTCTGCCATAAAGCGGGCTGTCATAGGACAGAGTTTGGGAATACATCATATTGACAAGTGAACCGCAAAGGATGAGCATAATATTTTCTTTGCTTAAAGTATTGTCCCAGATTTTCTGCATAACCGAAATGAAAGCATTGTTAAATTTACCGATATACTGAAACTCGTCAATAATTATCAACTTGCGTTCAGCAGGATTATATTCCACCAGATATTTGAACAACTGCTCCCAGTTATCAATATTTGCATCTGCAAGAATAGGATTGTTGATATAATCTGCTACTGTTCTTTTAAATTCATTTCTGTTCTCATTTTCAGATTCTTCAGTAGCAAGGAAAAACAACGCTTTTTTATCTTTGATAAATTCTTTTAGAAGTGAGGTTTTACCGATTCTTCTTCTGCCATAAATAACCACAAATGATGCAGTATTTTTACTGTACTCTTTCGCTAAAAATTCTCTTTCCTTATTTCTGTTAATAAACTTTTTCATACTATCACCATAATAATTATATTTCGTCTTTGCATTTATTATACCACAAAGTATAATTATTTCAAGTATAATCTGCAAAAGAAGCAGAGTATTCCTACTCCGCTTCTTAATCATTATTTTTATTACCAAAATTATTACCAAAACCAAAGACTGTTTTTTTAATATTTTTAGATCCGTGATATAAAATGAGTTTATCCATATTATTGCCACATAAATCGATATCGTTATAACGACAGTTTGTCAACTCTGAATTTAAAATATGCAGAATTATACATAACTTTTACCAATCCGTATTGTGTCTATCCTTGCTGTAAGGAACAAAGTTTTTGCTTTCAGTTTCAAGTAAATCTAACACTTCATCAGCAGAAATATTTCCTGCCTTATATTCTTTAATCTTCGGCTCGAAAATATCAAGCCAATCGTAATAATCATCAAAGAAATCATATTCATCAAGTTTGCTTCTGTTGCAGTACATATAAATCCTGTGTTTTTCTGAATTGTATTTTTTGAGGACAGGATCAACATCAATACTGTTTTGATATTTAGATACTGCTCCCTCTTTTTTACAAGTCAATCCATTCTCGGTTACTCTGTCACAGTACAGCGTAACTTTTTTAGTTTTTGGCAAAAAGAAACGGTTGCAGTTCTGACACATGGAAATATTAGGCTTTGATGCAAAGAAATAACTCGTAAGCAGTGAATAAAGTATTTCCGCTGAATTAACTAAATAGATTTGCTTCAGCTCGCTATTGGAATAACTTAATTCAACATTGACATTAAAACTTCCTAAGTCATCAAGTACAGGCAGATTCTTTCTGTCTTGTGAATTTAATTGTTCTTGACTTAATCCTTCAAACCTCATATACAAATCTCTTTGCAATATGAGTATACCGTCAAGCTCATCCCATAACTCGTCCATAGGTGATATGAAATCAAACTTTGCAAAATTATCTATGGCTTGATTTTCATCAATAAATACATTTAATGCACGGGATAGCATTGGTAATTCTTTTTCAAGCAAGGAGACAGCGATCCACTGAATAAGTTATCAGGAACAACAGGTATCAGCGGTGCAGTTGATGCTGTGTTTGTTTTAGATAAGGACAAGCGAAATGAAAACAAAGCAAACTTGCTTTGCACGGGCAGGGATATTGAGCAGAGAGAATTTCAATTATCGTTCAACAAAGGAAACTGCACTTGGGATTTGATTAATGATAGTTTAGAAAATCCTGTTTCTACTATACCGCAAGAAATGATTGACTTCATTGATTTTATGAAAGAGCAAGTTATCTATAAAGGCAGCAATACTGATTTGGCTGATAATTTTAATTTTTCAAAAGGATATTCTTTATCTGCAAAATCATTAAAGCAGATGATGAACAAATACAGATATGATCTTGAAGATAATTGTGTTAAATTTGTAAGTCACAGAAGTAACGGTCAAAGACTTGTTGAAGTATCTTATCTTTTTGACAGTGACCCAAGTGCCGTAAGTGACGAAGAAATTGCGGGTATCAAAACTTCCGTTCCTTTCGTCCCTTGCGACCCTGTCGGCAAAATCTTGGCAGATAAAAGGAAAATAGGATAACTACTCTAATTGAAAATTAAAAGTCAAATATTGGCTTATAAACAAAAATGGAATTAAGGGTGTAGCGTTTAGAGTGTTTATTGCTAGTTTCGCATTTGTATTACGCCACGGCGATAACAAATACATTCGGGAGACCCGAAACCCCTTACCTTTTCTTTGCGAAAAGAAAAGGTAAGCCAAAAGAAAAGAAAATCTAAATAGTTAATGAAAGGACAAAGGTGCTAATAAAATTAAAAACAGAACAGAAATATTAACCTTCAGAGTAACTCCTGAAGAGAAAAAACGAATTGAAACGAAAGCACTATCATCATACAGACTCGTCAGTATGTACCTCCGTGACTGTGCTTTGGATAAAGAAATCGTTGTAATTGACGGAGTGAAAGATGTTGCAACAGAACTAAGACGAATCGGAAACAATCTCAATCAAATTACAAAAGCAGTCAACAGCGGAGTATATGCCGTTGACTTGACTGAAACTAAAAAGGAGGTGCAAAAGGTTTGGCAGTCGTTAAATTCGTTACCTCAGGCAGTCCGATGAATAATATATTCCCGTATATTATGAAAGAAGAAAAGACAGAACAAAAACTAATCAGCGGAATCAATTGTGTTCCTGAAAATGCGATGCAGGAATTCATTGCAGTAAAAAAGCAATTCGGTAAAACAGACGGTAGACAGTACTATCATGTGGTGCAATCTTTCAGTCCTGATGATAAAATCTCACCTGAAACTGCACACGAAATCGGATTAAAATTTGCAGAATACTTTGGAAATTATCAAATGATAATTGCCACGCATACAGACAGAAATCACATTCATAATCATATTGTTTTCAACTCAGTTAATTTTGAAAACGGCAAAAAATTCCATCAATCAAGAGATGAAATGATACGGGCAAAACAATATTCCAACAAAATTTGTGAAGAGTATGGACTCTCTCTAACGGAGGGAAAAGCAACAAGATACAATATGCCGAAATGGAAACGATTGCTGAAAAAGAAACTTGAATATGCTATGAAAAATAGTTCCAGCAAAGCAGAATTTGCATTTATTCTTGAACAATTAGGCGTAACAGTCAACTGGCAAGACAACCATAAATATATTACTTTCACAACTGATGACAAGCACAAATGCAGGGATAACAAATTATTTGATGAAAGATTTCTCAAAGAAAATCTTGAAATCTATTTTGAGCTTGGCGGCTGTGACAGCATAATTTCAGAAGAGTATCAGGAATACAAAACACCTCAGACAGGAATTATCTCTGATGATTTATTCAATCTTATAGGCAATTTACTTGATTTAGAAATGCAAAACAACACCAAACGCAAGTGGATGCCTCATCACAGCAAGCAAGAAATAGAAAAACTCATTGCACAAGGTCAGAAAATCACGAATGAGGATTATGACAATGATTACGATGAGTATCATGGGTTTAGTATGTTTTGGTAAAGGAGGAATGATAAAAAGTAACTGAGCTGTTGTGGTTTTATGCCACAGCAAAATTCAAAAAGGAATAGGTCAAGCATCTCACAAAATATATTTTATCGAGGTGTTTGCAGATGAAAAAGAGCAAAATTCAAAACATCTGTATCCACCGAGTAAAAATATCTCAAGAAGAACAAAAAGAAATTTTAGAAAAGCTGACCTATTTCCATGCAAAAGCAATAAAGCATAAATTAGATAACACCAATTTATCTGTAAAAGATAAATTAAATATCTTATCAAATAAATAACAATCGGCAGTGATGTAAGAACCAATCCTACATCACTGTCTAACAATTTATCAAAAGACAAAAGTTAATTTATACATAAAACATTCATTTCATCTACAGAACTATATGAAATATTAAGATTCTTTTTGAACTTACTGTTATTTAATATCTCTTGGAAACTACTGTCTTCATCTTTAATATACTTTATTGCTTCAGTTAAAAGTTCATTAGATGAAAATTTTATTTCAACAGTATCCATACCATTTTTTGTACAAAAATCAAATGCATTCTTAAATACATCATCATTAAATTCTGTAAAATAGATATTATTATATATAAAGTAATTGTATTTATCTGCATTACATAAAGGAACATAAAAATCATTAATCAGTTGTCTGCTTTGATAAATTTCATCGTCTGTAACACAAAAATATGCATGTGATATATGTTCAGCTGAATCTGAAAAACTGTATTTATAATACTTATCATCCCATGTAGCATCCAAATGATAATACTCGTTATCAAGTTCTATTATATTCCAACCATGAAGGCCACCATCGTTGCATTCTCCAACAGCTATTGTACATGGAATTCCTAACTTATTCATAATTAGACTAAAGGCTTTTGAATATCCATTACAATTAGATTTTCCATTAATAAATAAGTTATAAATACTGTAATCCAGATTTTTAGATGCTGAAATCATAGGGCGGTCAAGATATATTGTATTATTCATTATCCAATTATATACATACAATACTTTTTCAAAATCACTCTTATTTGGACAATTATTAATAATACTGTTAACTTTTGCATTGATTTCAGAGTTATATCGTTTAACATCTTCTTTTTTGCAACCAAATAATAATTGGAATTTCAATTGAGTTTCATTGTTTTCACTTTTATTTGATGATACATAAACAAATCCACCTTCTGTCCAAAATATTTCCGGGTGATCAATTAGAACAAAATAAGAAAGAATTGTATTGAATTTATCTGCATAATCTTCAAGATTTTCAACATTGTCTTTACAAACATATATGTAATCATCAAAATTCATAACAGAATTATACAATCCATCATAAATTTTTTTACCTTCATCAGTAAGATAATCTCTGCGACAAAGAGGATACTCATTATTATTTTTTAATACAAGTCCAGACATATCAACTATATCTTTTTCTGTTCTATTGCTTGAAATTGCATGCTCTGAACTATAAAAATCGCTTGAACACGAACTAACACAAAAAGATAATAGTACAATAAGAATAATGCTTATATATTTTTTCATGTCTTATCCTTTCATATAAAGAACTGCATTTGATTAGTAAATTGGTTTAAGAGTTCTTATCTTTTATCAATATTAATTATAAATTTAAATGATACTCTTCTGCTTGCGGGTATGTCAACATTTCCATCTGCATCATAAATTGGTTTACTTTGTGAATATCCCACAGTTTCCATAGTTGATGCAAGTTTTGATGTATCAACGCCTGTCTCCTTTGAAAGACAATAGTTCTTTACATTTTCAGCTCTTTTTTCTGACAATGGCATACCGCCTTCATATGTAGTTCCTGAAACGGGAGCAATATGACCTTCTACCATTGTTTTGGAAATAAAACCATCATATTTTTCATTATAGATGATTGAGGTATATGCCTTAACAAATTTATTTAAGAAATCCTTACCTTCGTCTGTCAAATCAGCTGAATCACCGCCGAAAAGAACAGTTGAATCCATTGCAATTTCACCGGTTTCTCTGTTTACATTAACATTTATTCCGGCATTATTAAATGCCTCAGATAAATCTTCAAATAAATCTTCCTGTTTTTCAGCAATTACTTTTATTTCTGACTCGCTTAATTTTTCCAAATCATCCGGGATTTCCACATTATTCAAAATATAATCAGATTCAACCTGAGAAGTTTTAATGTCAAAAGTGGGAATTTCCATTGTCAAATCATATGAATTAATTTGATAATCTTCGATATTATCTGAGCCGGAATTGTCATCATTTATACTTGAAGTAGTTTCATCTTGTATTGATTTTTCGCTACATCCAACAAATATTGCAAGTATTAAAATGATTATGCTTATTATAGTTAATAACTTTTTCATTTTATTTTTCCTTTTTGATTATGTTATTAAAGCTGATGCCTTTGGTAATCCCAAAGGCATCAACCCTTACACATTTAAGCCAGTACTATTCTACAATCCTCATCGCCTAAAACAAGCACACATCCGCTTTGTAATTCCGCACTGACATTTTTATTCAATCTGTGTTTTGATATGGATGAATTGAGTGGTGCAGTTTTATTATCAATATAATATGTTCCGTTAGATGACATATCAATTACCGAATACATTTGCGTTTTATCATCATAAGATATTACACAATGCTCACGGCTGACTTTGCTATAATCATATGCTAAAACGATCTGTGCTTTTGAAGAATCTTTTCCTATAATATAGCCCTTTCCGCTATCTAAATTAAATTCTTTTCCATTCATTGAACCGCTGATTACAGCTATTTTTCCGCAATTATTTTCGGTTTTATTCTGTGGTTCAATTGCAGGAATGTTATAGGTTTGATTCTTATTCTTACTGCTTGATGAAACCAATACTACAGTCAGAATTATTCCCAGAAGAACAATAACTACTATTACAGCAATCATAACCGTTACCCAAGTATCATCTGATTCTACGGGTTCAATTTCTTCAACAACTTCAACCTCTTCCGGCTCATCTCCATAAGTAAGCTCAGCAACACTGTTTACCGCTGCAGAATATACCTTATCGACTGTTCCGTCGCCGTCTTCGTCAAGGTTAAGTGTTATATCACCTGCTGAATTATTTGTATTTGAATCTATCTTAGTAGTCGGGGTTATCGGAATAGCTTCAAATGTTCTGTAATCTATAATCGCATTACTGTCATCAAGATAGTTGACAGAATAATTCATTGTGCCACTGCCTGTACCATTTAATTGAATGTCATAAACCGCACTTGGATCAAGCGATAAAACTTTAATGTCCTTATTTTTGCCAAGCAACTGAAGTGTACCAAAGGAGGCAGTATCAGAATATGAAGACTGTGCACTTGACAATGTTTCACCGTTATATGTAACACTAACATCAACAGGACAAGCAATATTTATTACTACTTTTGAACCGTCACTGATTGTTTCCTGGATATCGCCAAATGCAAATTGTAAATTCTCTGCCGTATCAACCTGATGATAGCCGTCAGGCATATTCGTAAGCAGTTTCATCAAATCTACTGCAAAGTCTTTTTCAATACCGCTTAAATCATGGAAGAAGCCAAGGCTGTACATATTATAATTACTCATAATATTCTCTGCGGTATTTATAACCCCATTTGCATAAGCAACATCACTTGGATAAGAAGAATATTGAGATAACTGGCTCATTTTACCGGTATCACTTGTTTCGCCTTCATTTGGAAGTCCATCAGCCATTACAACAATATTTTTAATATTATCGGCTTTTCCTTGAGTGTCAAGCATATTACCTGCAGTCGCCAGAGCTTCCTGCATATTTGTTGTGCCACCGGACGATATGCCTTCAATATAATTAATGAGCATATCTAAATCATTAGTCAAATCAATACTGTCAATATAATCATCATACAAAACTAAACCAACACGATTGTTATATTCATCTGCTAATAATTCATTACAGAAATTGACTGCCGATTTTTTCATTTCATCTAACGGTGTTCCGCTCATACTACCCGATACATCGAGTACAAGAACTGTATCTCTGCCCTGAGAAGCAACACGAACATTCGTTGATTTTGTTATCGTTTTGCCGTTTGAAACGAGCTCGCCTGTAATTGTTGCTGTACCTTTACCTTTTGATGTAACAATACACTCCTCACCTGTAGGTGTAACAGTTGCCACAGACTCATCTGAAGATGACCAGTTAATTGTATATCCTGTTGCATCAGGAGGAGTCGTTTGAGGTTCAATTACGTTAATTTCACCTAAAGTTAATGTCATACTATCTGGAATAGTGAAATCCGTTATTGCTTCACTCATAACAATATAATCATAATGTATCTGACCTTTTAAAATGTTTATATTTTCATAATGCTGCTCATTATAACCTGAAGCTTTGACTACTAAATAATAATTATCTGGTGACAGTATACTTTCAAAATATCCGCTTTCATCTGTTACTTGTTCATCTACCAATTCATTATTAGAAACTTTATATATTTCAACTGTAGCATCACTTATTCCAGAGTCACTATTATTGCTTGAACCATCTTTAGAATCAAATATATGAGCTGCAATCATGCCATTATCAATATTAATAACATTTGAATTACTAAATTCATCAGAAGCATCACTTACTGCAAACAAAGCACTAACCATTTTCTTATCAGTACCATCAATTCCTCTGCTGCTGTTATTCAAATAATCACCTGAGCCGACAACTATCTCTTTTACTCTTTTGCCCGACAATGTTGTGTTATAAGACCAAACATCTGCAACCACACCAGCAACATGAGGTGATGCCATTGAGGTTCCTGCCCAATCATCTTCATATGAATTATTTATAACGCAACTTGAAATATTATATCCTGGAGCATATATATCTACTCTATTACCATCACTACTAAAATCACACTTACTGTAATAATTGCCATCCTTTGATACTTTTTTATTTAGAGAAGCTGCACCAACAACTATTACTCTATCAACAACCGACTGATTAGTTATTGCATTTATTTGACTTCCCCAATCAGCCATATTTTGATTTGTTTCTCCACCACTTTTTACGATTTCCCAACCATATGGATAACTATCTGTTTTCTTTTTTTGTTTAAAATGAACATTTCCACTATTTCCAGCTGCAGATACAATGACAAAATCATATCCTTTGTCAAGCAATCTTTCTAAAAAATCACCTAAAGATTTTGACATTCTTTTACATTCATCCTGAACATCTGAATAACCTTTAGCCGCAAGGAACATAAACAAATCACTTCCGTATCCCATACTTACATTTATTACTTTTACATTTCTCAAAATCAATTCGCTAAACGCAACTTTCCAAAAAAAGTCAGAAGTATATCCTTGATTATTTACTGCTCCATTATACGATACACCATAAAGGTATTCTCCGCCTGAATTATCAGCTTCTCCAAATGGATACACCCCAGCAATACCCACTTGATTGTTCATTCCAGCAGCCATTGTACCTGCAACATGAGTTCCGTGAGAATCACTAATAGATTTGGGATTAAAAAACACTTCTGCAAAATCTAAATCTTCATGATTGGTATCAAATTCCCAGTCAATTAATCCCACATTTATAGGTGTCATTTTATCTTTTAAATTCCAAATATAATTTGCATGTATAGCTTCAGCACCCCAATTTATTCCACTTGCCGGCCAATTATCATCCCATTCGGCTGACCAATGAGAATCATTCGGATAAAATGTACTATCTACACTTTGCTTCGCTAAATAATTAATTGAAACCTCATATATTATTTCATTTTTCTTTAACTCATCAGCAATATTCTCCAATTCATTTCGAGTATACTCTTGTTTTAACCTCCATTGATAATCACCAGTAATTTCTATGCATCCAACCACTTCTGCATCATAGTCTTTAGCTAATTTCTCCACTTCAATTCTTTTCACATTATCTTTTGTAGTAATCAACAATTCGTTATTCGAATAATATCTTAAACCATTATCATCGCTAATTACATTTTCTTCAGGAGTAACATCGAATGTAATTTCACCTAAATTTTGTTGTGTAAAACTTACTGTTTTACTACTATCTGAACTACACCCGGCAAACACTGATGAAAATATCAGTAAAGCGGAAATAAGTACAAGCAGTATTCTTTTTAAATGATTATTTTTATTTTCCATAAAACAATCCTTTCATCAAAAATGCCGATTGTGTGAAGACTCGCACAATCGGCAATATTAGTCAAAATACAAACCAATTGTTTGCATATAATTATTTTAACAATTACTCCAATCGGAAAGTATTTTTGTCATTAGCAAGTTTAATTACTGTTCCCTTAGGAAAGTAAGCGACCTCGCCTCTGGTAAGTTTTATTTCGTTTGCCCATGTTCCGTTTGATGAATAGTCAATAATTGCAAAATTGTCGGTTATCGGGCTGTATGTAATACCACAGTGTTTACGGCTAATTTCTTTGTAAGACGGATCAATAACAATACTTGCCATTTTTGCATCTTTACCGATAATAAATTCTTCACCGGGCGTAAGCTCAAAATTATATCCTCCGCAAGAACCTTTAAGTCCTACAAGCGAGCCTTTTAAAACAGGAAGGGTTCGCAGTATAGGTGGAGTTTCTTGTATCGGCTGAAGAGCAAGATTACCGATAGCACTCTCATTTGAAGGATAATACTTATATGCCATCTTCTCAAAAGGCTTTGCTCCGTTTGCAGCAACATCTGCAAATCTGTTTAAATTCTTAAAGATAAAATACATTGCAAAATTTGCACCTGTTGTGAGCTCAGCACCAAATAACATAAGAGGTACTGTGAAAAGGAAAGCAAGAATTGCGGCGAATACATATGCACCTGCACTATCTGCAAGTGTAATGAGCCAGATAAGAAGTCCCGGAATAAGAATTGACAAACCTATAAGAACAACTGTAACAGGAAATGTGAATACTTCTGCAACAGTACGGAACAAAATATTATCTGTTCCTGATTCTTTAACTTCAATATCATATCTGCCTGCATTGACCTTTAAACGGTTAGCCTGTTTATACCACCAATATTTATGGTAAATTCCACTTATGATTGAACCAAATGCAGTAAACGCAAATCCGAAAACTGTCATTGCTAAAAATACAGCAACTGCTTTTATTTCACCATTCTTATTAAAAGCAACAAGGCTTACAATAAGGCCGACAACAATGCCGACAAAGGATGCTATACCTCTGAGCATTACAGCACCTGCATAACTGAATCTTGGCTCTTCATCGTCGCCATTGCAGATAGCGTTAATTTCATTGTCAATAGACATTGATACTACAAATCCGTAAATTCCGAGAGTTATACAATTAAGGAATATATAAAGCGGTAAGCTTCTCTTTTTAATCTGCATTACTGATTACCTCCTTCACCGATACCTGCAAGTCCGTTTTGATTATAAACAGCTGCTGCCTCATTAGTATTTTTAATAAGTTCATATGCTGATACAAAACCAAAACAAATTACATCAAGAGCAGCAATTTCCTTCCCGGTTACTTCCATTTTAAAACCATAACGAGGTGCATTTGCTCTAAGGCGCTTTGCAAGCTTATATGTCCAATAAACACGATACATACCGAATGTAAGAAGGCTGAGAACAAATGCTGATAAAAAGCTTTCAGACTCCTCACCGTCTCCCTCACACATAGCGTTAATATCAAGAGATAAACGATAATTAAAATAAATTCTGTATAAATTTCTTGTAAATAATGTTACAAATACAGCTACACCGAGTGTAACATAAAGCATTGTATATGTTGCATTAAAACCGTGCGTAGCAATCGTAGCAATAATACCCACAATAAGTCCAAAGGCAAGACCTATACCAAGATTAATGAAGGATGACAAAACAAATTTTGACATACTTCTTTCTTCAATTCTTTCCATCATATCTTCCTCTCTGTATTATTCATTTTTATCTGTCTCTTGTTTTACGCTCTCCCAATTAAATTTTGAAGAGCAACAAGGAATAAACAGCAAATTAGTTTCACCAAGTGATAAAATATCATAAGCAGAAATTTTAGTTGCCTCTAAAACAACTTTTTCGTTTAAGTAGAACAACTGCTTGGCATCACCCGGTTGAACAAGAAACATATTGCTCTTGGGCTCATAGAGAATAATTGCATGTTTTTCTCTTGAAATAGAATTATCCTTTTCCAGTGCAACATCCATTTCTATTGAACGACCTATAAAGTTTCTTCCTGTTTTCAGTTTAAAATCCTGTCCCAAATGGCTTCCTGAAATTGCAACAAGCCAGCCTACAACAGGCTCAACATCTTCAGCACCGAGATCATCATAAACACCAACAGTCTTTGAAAAATCATTCAAATCGGGAATTTGACTGGTTTCATTATGCTCTGGAGGAGTTAACGGCTGTGTATAGAGATTTTCTTCTCCATTCTCACCCTCAACAACAGTGCTGATTCTTGTCTGATTGCAAAACGGACATTCTGAAAATCGTTCTGCATCATAAAAATGACCGCTTTCACATCTAATTAAATTCATTTTTCTTTCTCCTTATTTTTTATTTTTATAAGAACAGTATTTGACTCCAATACTGTAATTAACTGAAATCATTGAACTTAACAATTATTACAGAGGTATTATCCTGACCTCTTAATTCCTTGCTCAATGCAAAGTCCGTAAGTGCAACTGCACCCTGCTTCATATCACCGTTTACAGCTGAAACAATAGCTAATATTTCTTCTGTATTCAAAGCACGGTATAAGCCGTCGCTACACAACAATATACAATCTCCGTCAAATAGAGGGAAAGGCTTAGTATTAATATCAATATATTTCACTCCGCCCATTCCGATATAACTGACCAAAGCATCTTTCTGCGGATCCTTGTCCGCTTCTTCTTGAGTTAATTCACCTTTATTAACCTTATCATTCAATATCATTGAATAATTATGATCATGCGTAATGCACCGTATTCTATTATTACGGATAATATAAATCCTGCTGTCACCAACAGACAGCCAGTTTAGTTTGCCTGAATCAATTGCAATACTTATCAATGTTGTGCCGGCATTCAGTAAAGTACCATCATCATTTTTCAATCCTTTAACCGACGAATCGAGAGTCTGAACAATTCTTCTGTAAAAGGTTGAAATATCATCATCCTTACTGATCTTATGGAAAGCATTATTAAGCAAAGATGCACAAGTTAAACTTGCTTGTTTTCCTCCATTAAGACCTCCCATACCGTCACACAAAGTAGCTATAGCTCGTCCTTTTTCATAATACATATATTCATCATCTGCCATAACAGTATCCTGCTGTTCTTTTCTTTTGCCTATAACAGATGACAACCCTATATCCAGACTGTTTGCTACTCCGACAAGTTCTATCGTTTTAAGACCATCAAAATCATCAAAATTATTAATTTCCGTCAATCAAGCACCCCCCATCAGTTAAAATTAACTACAAACATATATTGCCTTACAGCAGTATAAAATTTAGTTCCCGGAGCAATTCGATATTCTGCATTTTTCTTAAGTCTTGTTCCATCCTCCAAATATGTTCCGTTTGAGGAAGTATCACACAAATATAAATCTTTTCCATCAAATCTTATGTAACAATGATTTCTACCCGTCACATTTTTCGGATCATTAATCATATAACTGCAGCCTGCAGCCGCTCTTCCGATGATAAACTTATTTTTTTTGCTTATCATTGTTTTGTTATACTGTATATTTCCGCGTATCTCAGCAAGATACGGATATTTAGTAATTTCAAACGGTGGAACAGGTTTAGGCGGTTGTGGCGGCTTTGGATGTTCTGGCGGTTTCGGAGGAATAGGTGGTTTTGGAGGTACAGGATGAACACTTGTTAAATCATTAAGCAAAGCCATAAAACCCTGATACCTTTTCTTGTAATCCAATGTAAGTCCTTTATCGATAACATCAGATACCTTCTTCGGAACATTACAGCCCAGACTTTGAAGAGTCGGCAGAGGAGTGCCTCTGTATCTGTAAAGAGCATCAACTAACGGCTGACCGGAAACAATATTGTAGAATGTTGCACATAAAGCATAAACATCACTCCACGGTCCCTGATTTCCGTTTGTACTATATTGTTCCGGCGGTGCAAAACCGGGCTTAAGCAAAATGGACATACCTTTATTCTGCAAACTCACATAATTTCTTGCAGCACCGAAATCAATCAGCTTAATTCTTCCGTTACTTGTAACAATAATATTTTCAGGACTGATATCCCTGTGTAATATATTCTTTTTATGAATTTCCATTAATGAGCTTGCAATAGTAACAAATACCTCATAAGCGAATTTAGGACCGAGCTTACCTCCATTTAAACGAGCTCGTCTTCTTAAATCCATACCGTCAAGATATTCCATTACCAAATAAGCTGTATTATTCTGAGAAAAATACGCATAAATATTTACAACTGTCGGATTACCCTGCAAACTCAATAGTGTTTTTGCCTCATCCATAAATTTTTCACGACCGTGTGCAAAAACATTTCTCGACTTTGTATCAGGAAAGGGCTCAATATTGGCTGTATTATTACACCTTTTTGAATATTCAGACGGCATATATTCTTTGATTGCACACAATCTGTTATATTGCATATCCAAAGCAATATAGGTAATTCCAAATCCGCCTCTGCCCAAAACACGACCAATTAAATACTTGTTGTTTAATTGGGTAAATTCAGGCAATACACCGGAAAAGTTTTTTCGATTAATCAAATCATAACCGCAATGTGAGCATTTTGATTCAGTTGTTAACTTTTGAAAACAATTAGGACATAACCTTTCCATATCAATCACTCCATAAAAATGCTACTTTATGTTAACAAGAATTGCAGAATAATTATCCATTCCGTTTCCGATACCTTTTGTCTTAACAATAGAAATCATTTCATTTAAAGCATCATAAGCAGATAAATCTTTTTTCAAAATAGTTGACATACTTTTTTCCTCTATCCATTCCCAAAAGCCATCTGAACAAAGTAAAAATGAATCGCCTTTTACAGTTCTAAAATTCACGGAATCAATATCATAATTGACTATATCCGCATCCATGCCCAATGCACTCAGCAGCTTGTTTCTGTCAGGATGATGTCTTATCTCCGATTCCTTAATTTCGCCACTGTCTGCAAGCATCTGAACAACACTGTGATCCATAGTTCTGGAAACGAGTTTTCCTTTTCTGAAATGGTAAAGACGGGAATCACCGATATGTCCCCAGCTCGCACGTCTTCCTTTAAGGATTAAAGCAACCATCGTAGTTTTAATTGATGGTAAACCTTTCTTTTCTTTTTCATCTGCCAACATAGAATTGGAAATTCTAAAGCAATCATCAAAAAAAGTATCGGAAATATCTTCTGTATTATCAACAATAGCGCCGAAACAATCCGTAACAAGATTTGAGGCAACATCGCCGTTTCCGTGACCGCCTAATCCATCAGCTAATACGAAGCCATAGGTAAATTCTTGTGGATTAACAAAGACTTTTACTGCATCCTCATTATTCTCTTTCTCTCCGATATCTGAAAAAGTTGCATATTCAACCACAGTAAAACCTCCGTTAATAGTCATCCCCGGGACTGCTTTTCAGCAGTCCCGTTTTTAATAAATTACTTTTCTTCCTCTTCGTCATCATCTTTTTTTCTTCTGAAAACAATGAACAAAATCAAACAAGCAAGGAGCACAATTCCTGCAACGATAATCCAGAACAAAAGAGTATGTGAATAGTAGAAAAGTACAAATCTGTTTGTTGAAACAGTAATATCATTGACTTCATACTGTTCTGCAGTATTACCTGCCAAATCCTTTGATGTAACACTTACACTTTGCTTACTGCCTGTTGACATTACAAAAGAATATCTATTGCCACCAAGGCTGGTGATGGATTCACTCGGAACAGGCTTACCATTAAGTGTAACCTCTACAGTATTCTTGTCATGATTTGTATCATTAATTTCAAATTCAACAGTATAAACGTCTGCATCAATAACTTGGCTTTCAGAAATATTTGATGTAATAACCGGATTAGTTCTGTCAACAGTAAACTTAATAATACCAGAATCATCTTTTGTATTAAGGTTACTGTTGCCTGCACGGTCATAACTCAAAATGCTGAATGAGTAAACACCATCATGGGCAAAATTATCATTATTAAGAGTATAACGGGTTTCATACCAGCCGCCTTCTCCACGAAGCGTATTCTTGATATAATTTCCGTTTGCACCGCTGCCCTCCTGAAGAGTAACATAACCCGTAGATGAACCATCATGAAGAGCAAATACAGTTTCTTCATCTCTGTTATTTGAAATGTTAACCTGATCTACATTCAATTCATGAATTACAATCTCTACATTATCATTTGCATATGCCTTGTCCAACTCATTAGTAAAGATTTTATCGGTATACTTATCATTATGAGTTGTTTCGATCCAGAAGGTTGAGCCTTCACGGTTTACGGAGAAATTCATCATTTCTTCATTGGCTGAAGTACCATTGTCCTGTCCTGAATTAATAAGGGTTACACTGTGATTTGCATAGTCAACTGCACCACAGGTTAATGAATAGTAACCGTCAACAGAAAGGTTCTGTACTGTATATGTATAAACAGTTTCACCTTTATCATTCGTACTTGTTACAGGATCTCCCAAGCTGATATTAATTGTTTCAAGCTCACCATTATCATTTCTTATAACAGCAGTTAAAACAGGCTTGAATTCACTGAGAGCAATATTCTTATCAGTTACTGAAATACTGAAACCAATTGTTTCACCATTATTTGCAGACTGATGATTAATACCTGATACGGTAATAACAGGATCAACTGTATCAATTGTCAGCTGATTGGATTTATAATCCACCATCTTATTACCGGACCTATCAGAATATTTAACACTTACAATATAATCGCCATCGCCGCCAAGTGTAAATGTTCCAGTGTGTTTGTCAACGCTATTGTCAGTCCAAGATGGAGTGATTTTTCTACTTGTTCCATTTTGTGAAACAATTACTTCAACATCCTTGGAATAGAAATTAGCTTCTGTAATCTCAATTGTTGCATTAATATCTCCTGCATAATATGAAATATTATTTGCATTCTGTACAGGATTATTATAAGAAATCTTTGCAGTAGGACTGATATTGTCAACAACAACTCTCTTGTTATCCTCTTTAAAACTATTGTTTTCAGCAAAGTCATAAGCGGTGAACTGAACTGTACCATTAAACTGATTTTTGTTAGTTAACGCACTCTTTGGGATATTAAAGGTTGCCACAGATGTTTTCCCATTTAATGTGATTTTTGCATTCTTGATAGCTTCATCAATAAGTTGAGCATTAACTTTGCTTACACCATCATCAAGCAAATAACTATACATAAAGTGATATACACCTGTTGTATCATCATCTGCTGATAAGGTAACTGTCATCTGCTTATCATAGAAACCAAATGAAAGCGAACCAATTACAGTATCCAATACACTTGTGCTGTAAGAAACTTTAAGGTTCTTTGGCGCAGTTTTATCAATTGTAAATAAATCAGCATTATAATTATCACAATAGTTTTTAGCTAAGTCACAGAAGGTAAAATCAAATGTATAGTTTGCATCAGATTTGAAATCTACCTTTATTGTGTGAGTATTGCCTTCACTACTCCAATTATTTTTATCCTTGAAATAATTAATATAATTCGTTACTTCATTACCTAGAATATCAACCGCCTTAAGAATGCCTTTTGTTTCAAAGTCACTTGCACTGAAATTGTGCTCAACTACTGTTATAGTGGCGGAACGATTAGAGTTGTAATATCCTCGTCCATCAATTGTATGAATGACAGTTGGTGTTTTTTCATACTCTACAGTAACGACCGGTGCAGTCTTATCAATAGTGATATTTGACTTTGTGTAAGTTTCAGCCTTGTTTCCAGACTTATCAGTATAATTAATTGTAAGAGTATAATCACCTTCTGTTGAAAGTACAAATGTACCTTTCCATTTACCTGCATCATCTACTCTTGCCCAATTGTTTACTTCATATGTTTCTGTGCTTTCATTGCCGTTTTCATTAACTATTGCCGCACTGATTTGAATATCTCTTACATCATTTGGATATTCTCCGTCCATGAAGTTTTCATCTGTAACATTAAGCGTAACAGTTACATCATCACTATAGTAATCCACGCCGTTCTTTGTGTTAGCCGGTGTTGAATACGCAGCTGTCATTACCGCTGAAATGTTATCAACAATAATAGTCTTTTCAGATATTGTTTGATTCTCAGTAACATTACCTGCATTATCCGTTGCTGATGCCGTTACTTGTCCTCTGAACTGTGGATTAATGGTAAAGGTATATGTGAACTTTGATAAATCATTTTCATCCTGTGTCCAGCCTTGAGCCTGCTTCTCACCGCCGTTTGTATTTTCAGTTACTACAGTGTCATTTCCATCATATGAATATGTGAAATACTGAAGTCCTGAAGTCATATCAGTTGTTGTCAATGTAACTTCACAGGGTGCATCATTATCCGGATTGTAGAACCAGAACAATTTACTTAAAACATCCTCAACAACACCTATGCTCTCTGAATATGTAATTTCTACTTCACTCGGAGCAACTTTGTCTACAGCAAAGCTATCCGGTGTTTCTGCACCTTTAACATAAATACTGCCTTCATTTTCTTCCTTGGTTTCATAATCATCATTCTTTGCTAAATCTTGAAGGCTATTGAGAGCAAATGTATAGTTCGCATCATCTGTATACGGAATTACAAGTGTATGTGTATCACCATTGTCTTCCCATTGATTTTCAGCTAAAGCTTTTTCTGCAGCGGTATCGCTAATAGTATTTCCTTCAATATCTTTTGCTGTAATCGCTGCACTAAAAGCATCCTTATCAAAATTGTGCTCCTCAACAGTGATGGTTGCTGTTCTGTTTAAGAAATAGCCTTCGCCTGCTCTGTTTTCATTTTTGGTGTTTTCGTAGGATATTTCTACGACAGGTGCTGTTGTATCAATTACAAACTCTTCACTTTCTTCTTCAACCTCATTACCTGAAAGATCAGTATAGACAACATTAGCTAAATAATCACCATCAGTGCTTCCGTCCTTATTTACAGGGATGGTCACTGTTAGAGTATTTTTATCATCGCCATCATAAATTGAGGTCATTGAAAGATTAAAATCAGTAATCTCTTTTCCGTCTTTAGTAACAGTCACTTCGAAGTTTTCGTCAAGTGTTGATACTGTTACACCATCTTTTTCGTACTCTTTGTAAAAATGTTCTTCCTCTATTTGGAATGTTATCTTCACATCATCATTAAAGTACATTTTTCCGTTATCAAGTGTATTAGACGGTGTTTTATATTCTATATCCTTTTGAATAACAGGAAAAGTCAAATCACTAATTGCACCTTGTATACCATCATTAGATTTACTATCATATTCTGCAGAAACATTACCAGCTTTATCGTGTGCCTTAAACTTGATTGTATCCTTAAACTCACCCTTAAGTTTACATTCAAACACACCTGTTGTTTCAACTGTTACATATTCACCATCATTAATTGAATAATAGAATTTTGAAACACCTGAAGTTGAATTGTTATATACAGGGTCAGTTGCACTAAACCTTGCAATAACATCTGCATTTTTGCTGTTATAGAAACCAAAGGTAATGCCTTCCAATATCTTGGTAATTGCAGTTTGAGTAAACTCTATCGAAAGGCCGCTAGGTGCAGCAGTATCCATAAGCACAGCTACTGTCTTTGCACTTGAAATATTCCCTGCCTCATCAACTGCATAAATTACATAATTGCCGGCATAGTTTTGTGCATCAATTTCAAAACTATATGTATTGGTATCCTTGTTAAAAACTGCAGGAGTAGCCTTTGTTGATATATTGGAACCGGTTACATTTTCAATACTGTCGCCTTCTGCATAATATACAGCATTGATTCCTGAAAGATTATCTTTAATAGAACCGTTAATCGTTACATTCTGATTTGTCCAGTCTGCTTTATCGGCCGAACTACTTTCAACGACCGGTGCTGTATTATCCATTTTCAAATTAACTGAGAGACTTGCTACACTATTATCCTTATCAGCGTTATTATTACCAACCTTATCAATTGCATTTACTGTTAATGTACCACTATAGTTTTGAGCAGGAACAGTAATAGTATAATTTCCGTTTATATACTCTACTTCCGGCTCCTCTTTATATGCACCATCAAGGGTAGCCGTTACTTCCTTCACACCGGAATGTGAATCTTCTACTGTACCGCTGATAACAACATTAGAATTGGTCCAGTCACTTTCACTGACCTTAAGTGACATAATTACGCAGTTAGTCTTGTCCATTTGAAGGCTAAACTTTTGTGTGCTTTTATTTCCAGCCTCGTCAACACAACAAACAGTAATATCTCCCACAAATGTTTGCGCTGGAATTGTAATAGTATATTCTCCTTCTTTTTCATTTAACGAATTATAAGTGAATTTTACATCTTCTGCATCTGCTGTAACAGTAAAATTCTTTTCATCAACAATTCCGGAAAGATTATCGCTTATTTTTCCTTTAATAGTAACATCATTACTCGTCCATTCATCAGTATCAACAACCGGATTCTCATTAAATACAGGTGCAGTTTTATCAACCTGTACTAATACATCAGCTTCGGTAATATTGTTTGAATTGTCAATAGCATAAATATAATAACGCTTATTTGTATCATTATTTACAGTGAAACTGTATTTACTATCATCAATCTTATTTGCTGTTTCAAGCTTTTTAATATTTTCTACTGTTACATCAGTAAGCTTTTCTGAAGAAAAATATACACCACTGATACCTGAAGTATAATTGACTCCATTGCTTTCTGTAGCACCGTCAGCTACATTAAACTCTACTGAAATATCATTATTTGTATATTTTTCACTATCCTCAAGACCGCTGATTACAGGGGCAGACTTATCCATTGCTAAAAAATTAGTCGGATCAAGTTCTATACAAGCGGCATCAAGTGAAAATACTACATACTGCTCATATACACCATCATTATCCCAGTCAAAACGCCATTGAGTTTTGATTGTATTTTCTAAAGCAATTATATCTTCATTAACATATGCCCAAAGAGTAATAAAATGTTCTGTCGCGTCATCAGCAGAATCCTTATTACTCCAAAATGATTTATTAACTGACCAATCCGTAGATGTATAAGATTTGCTTTGATATATTGCATTAGTAAGTGATGAAACATCCATATCTTCCGGAGCAGTCATCTTAATTCCTGCCCACCAGCCGTCTTTATTTCTGCCGACCGTACTATCTGCCTGTGACCACTGTAATGTTACTTCTTCGTCATAAGAAACTTTAATAGAATTACTTTTATCGTTTTCAATTTTAGGAGAGCCTGTTATTCCTGTAACACTTCCCAAATTCGCTGAAGGATAAACTTGCTTATTATCCTTATTTAACACAACTAATGAAGGATTAATTTTAGTTGTTACCGTTTGGTCGATAACGCCGTCATTATCCCAGTCAAATCTCCATGAGGTTTCAATGTTTTCATTTGCCGATAAAGCATCATTTAAATTCTCCTCATTAACAAATGCCCAAAGAGTAATAAAATGTTCTGTCGCGTCATCAGCAGAATCCTTATTACTCCAAAATGATTTATTAACTGACCAATCCGTAGATGTATAAGATTTGCTTTGATATATTGCATTAGTAAGTGATGAAACATCCATACCTTCCGGAGCAGTCATCTTAATTCCTGCCCACCAGCCGTCTTTTGTTCTTCCGATTGAAGTATCTGCAGGTGACCAGTCTAGTTCAAAGCTCTTATTGTAGCTTACTATTATGCTCTCTTGATTATTATTTTCAATATTGGCACAATTGGAACTACTTAAAACCGAGATTTCACCTAAATCTCCTTCAGCAGCATAAACACTTGCCATAGGAAATGATGTAAATACCATAAGCAATGCTAATACTGATGATAAAATCTTGTGTCTCATTTTTACTTTTCTCATCATTTTTCCTCCGTTAAAATAATGTATATATAAAAAATAGTGAAACTATTTGTTGTTTTTATTAAACAGACTGTTATATATCTTTCCGTTTAAAATGCAATGCATACAAAATGAAAATGCAAACACTGAAATTAATATGTAGCAAAAATAACTTGTTGCGCTTGTGAGTATAAGCATAACTATTAATACTGCCAAACTGATAACAGAAAGCACATCAAAAATCACAGCAATTTTGTTTTTGAAAAATGATATA
>CAYQXN010000010.1:0-34528 GCA_964421585.1 uncultured Ruminococcus sp.
ACAATTGTGGTCGGGAAGACAGTTCGATGTAACATAAAACTTTTTGTCCCGAATTTATTTATATTAGCGACAAGTCGCTAACAATTTACAATTAACAATTAAAAATTATCAATTAAAATTATCAATTAAAATTATCAATTATTATCAGCAATTATTAACTGTTTTTGTTTTGAGTGTTTGTTTTGAGTATTGAGGTTAGTATTTTCAACAGCTCCTTATTATCTGAATAGATACTTTTAAAAGACTTTTCGTCGATATATCCACTTTCATATAATAATTCAAGCCAATACTCAGTTTCGTTTGCTTCTTTTAGCGAAATGTGAAGTTTTGCATAAAAATCTGCCTTTGACTGTGCAACGACAGCTTCTTTTATATTAGCACCAATACTTGTTCCGCTTCTTACAATTTGCTTTGATAAGACAAACTCTTTCTTTTCTTCTAACAAAAACCTATATAAGTTAATTACCCTTAAGGCAAATTTTTTGCTTTTTTCAGCAAGTATGTTTTTCTTCATCAAAATTATAAATCTACAATCATCAACTGACTTATTTAACAATCTAAAATTGTTAATTGTCAATTGTTAATTGTTCATTACCATAACGCCCAAGGATTGGTGGTTTCCTCTTCGTCCACGCTGAACAGCATTCTCATACGAACATGACCATTACGAATGTCGTCTATACATTCGGGGTCATTGCCCTCAATCCAAATTACTATTGTGTATTTATCAACCTGATCAACCTCAAAATTCTCCGTGCGGGTTGTCATTACCGTTGTGTCGTCCTCAAACTTAGTACAGTCGGTCTCGGCAGTGTTTCTGTCGTCATATGTACCCTTGCCATAGATTTCAGGCTCACCGTTTTTGTAAACCATAACTCGAACCGCCTCATCGGCAGACTTAGCAACACCCGTAATCTCAAGAACTGCGTTGTAGTCAAGAGCTACCTGACCGTTGTTCTTGCAGTAGAAAGTATAGGCAACGTAATTTTCTCCGTTGTGTTCGCCGTCCTCGCTTGTGTCAAGGTCAACGGGGAGCCACTCATATGTAATATTTGTAACGTCATCAACCTGCTTAGCCGAAAGCGAAGCACCTTGAGTTTTAAAGTCGGGATCCTCGCTGAGAACAATACCGCGCTTAACAGCAGGAGAGTCAACGCTTATTATCAGGTCGCCCCACTGAGTTACGAGCATTGAAACAAGGAAAAGGATTATAAGGATAACCAGACACACAGTCAAAATTACGCTGAGAATTTTTTTACGCTTATCATATTTTACAATTTCAGTTGAATCAGTTTTTACGTGAAATCGCTCCACAGACGAATCCGCAGTCTTTTTATCATTATATCTGCTTAACTCCTCAGGAGTAAAGGGCTGTTCAATTTTTGATTTTTTTCTTCCGAACAAATTAATCACTCCATCAGGTTAATAGTAAATCATTATCAATCAGAAACTGATTGATAAAACACATAGCTATGTGTTTGGATTTTATTTGATTAAGAAATAGGAACGTTATTTTCATCACAGCCGATAAAACCGAGCTGAACCGAAAGCTGGGCATCCTGAACGTCGTCATCACACTGCGGATCTTCGCCGTCAATCCAAAGTCTGATTGCTACCTTAGTAGGGGTAAGCTGTTCAAGGTGAAAAAGCCTTGTATTGTCTGAGTAAACCATTGTGCCTGAAGGCAAATCAAAGGTTGACTGTCCGTTAACAGGATTTGATCTGTTTGGCTCATAAATTGCCGAACCATTGGTTCCCGCTGAGAAACCTACTCTTGTACAGTCAACAACATCAGCCTGAGCACCCGTTGAGGTTGTGGTAACCTTTGTGCCGTCATCATTGCCTGCCTCGGTGCTTTCAGTAGTAAGGTGCACCCACATATCCTCTGTTGCTATGAAATAACATTCAAACTCAAGATAGGAACGGTCGTTAGGTTCTCTCTCAGTACCGCGCTGATTTGTGAATGTTTCACCGTCGGTAGTGGTAACAGGGTCAAGCACTGTATCTTCAATACTTGTATCATATTTTGCAAGATATTCATCAATCATATCATTGGTAATCACCTTAGTATATTTATCAAGGTCTGTACCATAATCCTCCATTGCAACCTTAAGCTGAGCGCTCATACTGATTTTTATATCCAGGCTGTCAACCCCGGCAAAAGTATTCACCGAGAACCACGCTACAGTTGCAGAAGTCATTGAAAGAAGTGTTATTATTGCTATAAACACAATCAGTCGTCTGCGCTTTCTGAGAGGAACCTTGTCTCTGACCATATTGTCAATCGTCTTGTTCCAAAAGCCCACCTGCAACACATCCTTTCAAGATATTTGTGCCAAATTTATATTACATATTTTACATTAAATTGCATGAATTTGCAAGTGTATATTATTTATTTTTTAATTTTTGTATGAATGCTCAATTTAGGAATGTATTCTTTAGTTAAAAGTGACAGTAAAAGTAAAATTTACATAATTTTCACAAAACACGACATATATTGCCAATTTATTAGAAATTTTTCATTTTTTACTTAAATTTCACAATAAATAATTCTTGTCCTGATTATGGATTGCAATATATATAATATTTGTAACGGCTGATATTATCCGTCAGATTTTAAGATAAGCTCTATTTTTGCGGGCGGATAGTATCCGCCCATATGATTTGTTTGTTTTAATCGGGTACACCTTTTGTAAAAAGGTATGCTCGTCTGTCTCTTTTGTGCTGCCTGTACTGACAATAATTGCAGGTAAAAGCGCAAAACACTTGAGTATTTCGAGAAATTATTTGCTTACATAAGCAGTTCCGTACGCATTGGGTCCAATATGAGTCCCTATGGCTGCTCCTATGTTGACAATACGGCTGTCATCAATATTATAGCCCGACGCTCTCAGTTTGTCGGCAAGTTCTTCCCCTAACTTACGGTTATGGGAATACATTACATATATCGGGTAGTTCAAATCAGGCTTGTCAATTTCAAGTCTTCTGAGCATCTGCACAACTCCTCCGTGCCTGCCAAATGCCTTTGCCGGCACATTAACACGTCCATCCTCCGTAAGCGTGATAATCGGCTTTATATGAGTAATTGAACCTATAGCAGCTGCAGTGCCGTTTATTCTTCCTCCCCTATGCAAATATTTCAAAGTATCCAAACAGGCAAAAATTTTCAGTTTGGGCTTTACTATTGCCAGCCTGCGCATTATTTCTCCTGCAGGTTTTCCCTCATCACGCATCTTAACGGCATACTCAACCAAAATACGCTGCCCTGCTGTAGCTGTACAGCTGTCAAAAATGTAGCATTTTCCCTGTCGATTAAAGCTAGCAGCCATAAAGGCCGATTGTGACGCACCGCTCAGCTTTGATGATATGAGAATCGAAATTATTTCATCATCTTTATTTTCCGACGACTCAAACACTCTTTTAAATTCATCAACATTAGGCTGAGAAGTACTTGCAGTTTCATTCAGCTCAAGAAGATTAAAAAAGCTATCCTTTGAAATATTGATATTCTCCTTATAAGACGCATTTCCTAATGTAACTGTCAGCGGAACACATTCAACATTTAGCCTTTTAAGCTCCTCCGGTTCAAAATCTGCCGCTGAATCTGTTATTATTCTTATCATATACATACTCCTAATAAATTTTCTAATAGTATTCGCTGATTTTCATACTAAATACAACATAAATCATTACAGAACAAAAATCCATCGGATAAACCGATGGATTTTTTAATTAATTTGTTAAATTTTTATTTTGCGGCTTACCATGTCAAAACCTCGCAAGCTGTGCCTGAACCGCCGGAGATATAGTATCTTGCGCTTCCAGTAATATCAATATTAACGGTTTGTTGTCCTCCGCCATTGCCGTTATTAAATATTACATGAGTTGCAGTACTCGGAATATTAAGCGTATAAACATCCTGCCCATAATCATTTGTGGTTGAATATGTCATTGTCTTGCCGGGCCATGATGTCATAGTTGTGTCATAATCGCTCCAATAATAGCAATACACATTACTCCAATAATAGTTATTTGTAAATGTCATTGTATAGGTATCGACAGGAGCAGTTGTTGGCGCTACAGTTGTTGGAGCAACCGTTGTAGGCGCTACAGTTGTTGGTGCTACAGTTGTAGGTGCTACTGTTGTTGGCTCAACCGCTGTTGACGGTGCAGTTGTCGGCTGTACACCCATATAACTGCCTACATTTCCGTAATTGCTGAAATCAGCAATGTATAGCTGAATACATGTTGCATCCATTATATCAACTACACCGTCACTATTACAATCGGCAGCAATAACTGCCTCATCAGATAATGCTATAATCTCCGCAACATACTTCTGCAACAATGTTGAGTCATCAATAGTAATATCGCCGCTAAGGTTAACATCGCCTATGAGAATACCCTGTGCACCTGTGGTTGGCGCAGTTGTCTCAGGTGCAGATGAGATAGGCACTGTTGTCGGAGTTGTCGGTATTACAACATTTGAAGTATATAGATATACAACATTCGTAATTCCTGCCGAATAATTGCCTGTTGCATTTGCCGGGGTAATTACATCCGTTCTGCCTGACAGCGGGGAAGTTGTATAGCTTGAATCTGCTGTTATTTTTGTTACGCTTTCTGTTACATCAGCAGAAATCTTCTTGCCCGTTTCTGCATTAATGTGGCTTGTAATTATAGTTGAGTTAAACGTAAGTGCACCGTTTTGAATCCACACTTCATCACCCGACACAAGATAACCGTCTGCACCCTGTGCAGGTTCCTGATCACTTCCTGTCGTCGGATGGAACATTACATATGCGCTTGAAGCAGGAACAGTGGCTTTGTACCAATTATCGCCCTCGCTTGTCATAAGCGTTGCATTTGCCCATTCACCGTTAGGCTCAGCTCCGCTGCTTGTGTATGAATATAAACGGATTGAACTCCAGTTGTTCGCATTGTAGTAGTGAACTGTAACCGATGAAGTATCGAGTTCCTTATAGATAAAGGTAACTGTCTTATCACTGCCGGAGAACGTTCCGCAACTTTCGGCAGGATAGTTGTCCGTATCAAGCTGATAGCCCATAATTGTAGCAGGAACAGTTGAATAGCTGTCTCCTTCTTTATAGCGTACCGAAGCATCTTCCTTGATTGACTTGCCGTTTTCATCCACATATTTAACGGTAACATATCCCGAAGCTATGCCGGATGAGCTATAAGTTAAAGTAACCTCGTAATTCTTTCCTGATTGAACAATACCAGTTGTCGGACCTGAGGTGCTGACAAGGCTGTAATCATAAAGAAGATCAGGGTCAGCAATTGCTCGATAGGTTGAACCTGCTCTGTATTTTGAAGTTGTAGTCTTGAGTACATTGCCGTTTTCATCAATATGATTTACTTTAAGCGTGCTTATTGTAGAATCAGCAGCAACAAGATTCTTAAAGGTTGAGGTCTCAACCAAAACGCAAGCGCTCTTTGCAGGAACAGAATATGTACTGCCTGAAACCGTTCCAAGACTTGTAAGTCCTGCATTTGTGCCGTCTGCAACTACTGTCCATCCGCTGCCGTCAAGTGAGATGGACCAAGCCTGTGAGCCGCTGTTGACAAGCACGCAAAGCTTACCCCACTCGCCCGAAGTGCTGTTTGAATATGTATATGCTACAACATCACCCCAGTCTGACTGAACGGAAGGTGTGCTGAATATATCTCCCTTAAGCGGAGAATAATTATTTCTTATTTCAAGAAGTCCTTTATAGTAATCAGCAACGTCCGAATACGTCTTTAATCTTGACCAGTCAATATTATTGATTGTATCACTGGACTTATAGCTGTTGTAGTCGCCCTGCTTTGTACGGCAGAACTCAGAACCCGCCGTCATAAACGAAATGCCCTGAGCGGTTAGGAGAATTCCCATTGCCTCCTTAACCTGCCCTTTATAGGACGATGATGTCGACGTCCAGCTTGTTGAACCGTTACTTTTTACTATTTTATCCCAGAGTATGAGATTGTCGTGAGCATCGGCATATGCAATAGTCTGTGAAGGAGCTTTTGCCCCATAAAATCCATATATAACGCCGTTGATAACAGAGTAAGTTTTATCGTTGTTGCCCTGAACAAATCCGGTTGTAGCATCATCTGTGCCGCCCTTGATTGCGTCACGAAGATCATCATTAAACATACCTACTCTTGAATCAACGCTTGAAACCTGACTCTTTGTGCAGCCGTCTGAAATCGGTGTTGTGCCGCCTGTCCAAGGCTCGCCGTACATAAGGATTTTTTTGCCTGAGCCGTCAGCATAAAGACTGTCAAGCGAAGCACGTATTTCGTTCATTGTTGTAACATCGTGAAGACCCATAAGGTCAAAACGGAAGCCGTCAATATGATACTCGCTTGCCCAATAGCACACTGAGTCTATCATATACTTTCTGTACATCAGCTTATCGGAAGCAGTCTCGTTGCCGCAGCCTGAACCGTTTGAATAAGCTGTGCTCGATGTCATTCTGTAGTAATAACCCGGAACAGTCTTTGTAAAACACGAATCAGTTGAATATGTATGATTATAAACTACATCCATTACAACCGAAATGCCTCTGTCGTGAAGCGCCTGTATCATCTGCTTGAATTCTGTGATTCTTGTATTGCCGTCATAGGGATCTGATGAATAGGAGCCCTCAGGAACATTATAATTCACAGGGTCATAGCCCCAGTTGCGGTTAGATGAAGATGAAGCCACTGTCTCGTCAACAGAACCAAAATCATACACAGGCATAAGCTGAACACAGTTTATGCCCTGTTCAACAAGGTAGTCAATACCTGTTGAAACAGCGTCTGCGCTTGTATCTGAATTGAGAGTTGTTCCGCCCTCGGTAAAGGCAAGATACTTACCCTGGTTTTCTGTGCTCACACCTGAAGTAGAAGATGCAGAGAAGTCACGAATGTGCACCTCCCATACCACCGCCTCCTGTGCATAGTCAAAAAGCACGTGGCTGTCAGAATCCCAGCCCTCAGGGTCTGTTGAATCGAGGTCAACAACCATTGAACGGTTTCCGTTTACGCCTGTTGCCTTTGAATACACATCCTGAGTTTCCTTTGTTGAACCGTTTGCGGTTACAAGATATGTGTAGTAAACATTTTTATAATCTCCCGTAAGAGTTGTTGACCACACACCCGTTGTGCTGTTCTTAGTAAGGCTGTAGGTGCCGATAACACCCGCTCCGGACTCATTGTCAGAGCCCGTTTTGTAAAGCTTTACCTGAACAGCCGTAGCCTCCGGAGACCAGGTTTTCCAAGTAGTTGAGGCCGCGCTGTAGGTTGAGCCCAAATTGGTCTCGTTGTAAGCGTTTGAGGCATAGGTTTCAAGATAGCTGGCATTTGAATAGTTACCATAAGAAACCGAAACACTGTCAACATTAGCAGCGTTAGCTGCCATAGTTGCTGAGCCCGTAACCATTATCGCCGCAAGAAAAAGCGATAACGCTTTTCGCAGTTTCATAATCAATCACTCCTAATAAAATAATATAATATAAGCATAGGTAAATAAAGTACAATACCTATAAATATAATATAAGCATAGGTAAATAAAGTACAATACCTATAAATATTTAATTATATTTTATCATATTGGCAATCATTATTTTTACGTACAAGAAATATAATAATTCTAATAAACACAAATTTAACCGAATTTTTTGTATATTGTGTTTAAATCAAAATATTATTTACAAATTTAAAAACTCCTTATTACAAGCTATTCTGCCCTTGTAATAATTATACATTATATATAAATATTCAAATCGAAATTTATTATCTTTTACAACCTGTAATGTAAATAATACCAAATTATCGACCTGTTATAAAAGTGAAGTTGACTTTAGCCTGATAAAATGATATCATAATCAAGTGACGTATGCTCACAATGAGGCGGAGAATAGAATAACATGATGACTTATATTATAAACTGCGATGAAAGCAGTGGTGAATTCGGCATTAGCGCCGTTGAAAACGAAATAATAGTAAAAACAGTGGAGGGAATAACAAAAAATCAAAAGCATATGCAGGAGCTTGCTGATATGTGTACCAGGCTTGAAGTGGATTTATGCCACCTTGATGATATAATTGAGGACTATCTTACTGACTTCTGTCTGTAACAAGATAATCAGCAAAAAACGAAATATATTTAAAATAATTTTTCAGCTATGTTGCCTTAGCAGTCAAAGGTATGATAGAATATGCTTGGTGATTTATATGATATGCAATCTTTGTCCCAGAAAGTGCAATGCCAACCGTACAGAACATTACGGTGAAGGATTCTGCGGTATGGGCACAATACCTGTTGTGGCACGAATTGCTCCTCATTTTGGCGAAGAACCGTGCATAAGCGGTACAAAAGGCAGCGGAACTGTGTTTTTTTCAGGCTGCACTCTAAGCTGTGTTTTTTGTCAAAACTATGAAATATCAGCCGACAAAAAAGGCAAAACAATAACCCCTACGGAGCTTGCTGACTGTTACAGGCAGCTTGAAGCTGCGGGCGTTCACAATATAAATCTTGTTACAGCAGACCACTTCGTGCCTGCCGTGGTAAGAAGTCTTGAAATCTACAAGCCGAGAATACCCATAGTCTATAATTGCAGCGGATACACAAGCTCAAAGACACTTTCAATGCTTGACGGATTAATTGATGTCTATCTGCCCGATTTTAAATACAGCGACGACATTCTGGCTGTCAAATATTCCTCTGCTCCAAACTATGTCAATACTGCAACGGCAGCAATAAAAGAAATGATTTTTCAAACAGGTATGCCACAGTTTGATAAGGACGGGATTATGCAAAAGGGAGTAATTGTACGCCATCTTATACTTCCCGCTCACACACGCAACAGCATTGGAGTTCTTGACATAATCAAGCGCAGCTACAACAAGCAGGTTATGGTGAGTCTTATGTGTCAGTATGTGCCGTCGGGCAGAGCAAATGAATTTTCACGTATAAACCGCACGATTACAAGGCGCGAATACGAAAAGGTGAAATTCGAGCTTTTTCAGCGCAACCTGAACGGCTTTACCCAGGACTTGTCCTCTGCGAGCACCGAATATATTCCCGAATGGGATTTTTAGGGCGTATCCGAAAACAGAAGCTAACTGTATATTTCGATAAGATAAAGTGAAAACGAGCATTTCTGCAAAGCAATCGCCCGTATTAGTAGAAACAGACAGTTTTTTAACTTGGAAAGCCTCTGACAATTTTTTTATATTTTACATTCTGTCACTTTCTATATATCATCTATCTCAAAGGGAGCTGTTTCAGTGAAACAGCTCCCTTGCTTTATCCATTATACTAAACATCATTTAAACGCTACATAAAAATTATTTAACACATTTTTTGCCGCACTGGCAACATTATGCAAAAAATGAACTCCCTTTCGTACAGGTCATATAGTTCGACAGATTACAAGTTAAAATGTTATCCGCTTTTTCGTATATATCTTATTATTTATTCACACAGGAATCATAGTAACAATCAGGTCGTACAGCGGAACAAGTCCAATCGGTAAAAAAATTGCAGGCACCATATTCATAACCTTAAGCTTTGTAATGCCTATTATGTTCAGCGCAAGTCCAATAATGATAATATAACCAACACAGTTCATCTCATTGACGACCGAAGTTGTCAACAAAGGGGCAATCCACGTAGCAAGCACAGTAATCAATCCCTGATACAGCAGAACAAAGCCTGCGGAAAACAACACGCCTACACCGAGTGTACTTGCAAATATGATGCTTGAGCAGAAATCCATTGCCGATTTTGTAAACAGCACCGTGCAGTCACCGTCAAGCCCTGCCTGTAGTGAACCGACAATTGTCATCGCACCCACACAAAAAAGCAGGCTTGAGGACACAAAGCTCTGCGCTACAGTGGAATTTTTATCTCCCCTGCTAACCTTGTTTTCAATGAATTTACCAATTCTGTTTACTCTCTTGTCAAGGTCAGCCAATTCGCCGATAATCGTCCCGATAATCAAAGCAATTACCACAATCAAGGTATTGTCTCCGCACAGACATCCCGAGATACCTATAAATGCCGTAATCAAGCCCAACACCTTAAATACCGAGTCTCCCACTCGCTCAGGTATGCCTTTTTTGAATATAAGTCCAATTGTACCGCCCGCAAGCACTGCAATCGTATTTACTATTGTTCCAACTAAGCCGAACATATTTTTAGTCCTGTCCTTTATTAAATAAAATAATTTTCTTAATTACAATACTATTAGAATTATAGCGAATTTTTCCAAAACAATCAACTACTTTAAAAATAAGTTTCTGTTTTGGTTGAATTTAATTATCGCTTATGATAGAATATAGAAGTATAATATACCTTTGAAAGGGGTTTTCGGATATGTGCGGCATTTGTGGCTTTACAGGACAGATTGTTGATAGAGACAGCGTCATCAGAAATATGACTGAGGTCATCACTCACAGAGGTCCTGACTCTGACGGCTTCTTTGCTGATGAATATATTTCAATGGGCTTCCGCCGTCTGTCTATTATTGACCTGGACGCAGGACATCAGCCTATTTATAACGAGGATAAAACTCTTGTGCTTACCTTCAACGGTGAAATTTATAACTATAAGGAGCTTAGAAAGATTCTTATCCAGAAGGGACACAAGTTTTATACAGACACCGACAGCGAAGTTCTGATTCACGGCTTTGAGGAATGGAAAGAGGATTTGCTTCCAAAGCTCAGAGGTATGTTCGGCTTTGCAATTTACAATACCATAGACAAATCCGTGTTTATTGCACGAGACTTTTTCGGCATCAAGCCGATGCACTATACAACAATCGGCAACGACTTTGTTTATGCAAGTGAAATCAAGAGTATTCTTGAGCACCCTGATTTTGTCAAGCGCTTCAACAAAAGAGCTCTTGACACATACCTTTCATTCCAGTATGCGGCTCCTCCCGAAACTTTCTTTGAGGACGTTTACTGCCTTATGCCGGGTCACTATCTGTGGTATCGTGACGGAGAAATTGAAACCACAAGATATTTTGAACCGCGCTTTATTCCAAACGAGGAAATGAGCGAGGACGAAGCGGTTGACGCAATAGAAAAGGTATTTGAAAACTCCGTTAATGCTCATAAAATTGCCGATGTCGAGGTTGGCTGCTTCCTTTCAAGCGGCGTTGACTCAAGCTATGTTTCAACATATTTTGCAGACCAGAAAACATTTACCGTCGGCTTTGACTTCGGTGAAAAATACAACGAAATCAGCTGGGCTGAAAATCTGAGCAAGCAGATTGGCGTTGACCACCACACACATCTTATTTCAAGCGAAGAATTCTGGGACGCTGTCCCTACGGTTCAGTACCATATGGATCAACCGCTTGCAGACCCTTCATGCATTGCGCTTTACTTTGTTTCGCGTCTTGCAAGCCAGTATGTAAAAGTTGTCCTTTCGGGTGAGGGTGCGGACGAGCTGTTTGGCGGCTACACCTGCTATAATGACCCTCGTGTATTCAAAATTTATCAGACTATCGTTCCCCACTGCATACGCAAGGCAATCAGAGCGCTATGCAAAAAACTGCCGGATGTCAAAGGACGCGACTATTTTATCCGTGCCTGCGACCCGCTTGAGGAGCGTTACATAGGCAATGCGTTTATGTACGATCTCAAGGAGAAGCGCTCTATATTAAAGGATCCTTCCATTGCCACTCGTCCCCAGGACTATGTAAGAAAGTACTACTACCGTTGCCGCAAGTATGACGACGTCACCAAGATGCAGTATCTCGACATAAATATGTGGATGGTCGGAGATATTCTGCTCAAGGCTGACAGAATGAGTATGGCAAACTCACTTGAGCTGAGAGTTCCCTTCCTTGACAAAGAAGTTTTCAAGGTTGCTTCTTCCCTGCCCACACACCTGCGCTGCAACAAAAGCAACACAAAATATGCTATGCGCAAGGCTGCTGTTCGCCATATGCCCGAGGCCACTGCCGAAAAAGAAAAGCTTGGCTTCCCGGTTCCAACAAGAGTATGGCTGCGTGATGAAAAATATTATAATGTAGTCAAGAAAAAATTCCAGGGAAAGACCGCTCAGAAGTTCTTTAACACCGATGCGCTTGTAGGTTGGCTTGACGAGCATTTCAGCGGCAAAGAGGATAACAGCCGCCGTGTGTGGACTGTTTATGTATTCCTTGTATGGTATGATATTTATTTTGACGACGATACAAACAAGGTTGAAAAGCCTGTAAACCACCTTGACGAGCTCAGAGCTGTTGCCGAGGCACGAAGAGAAAAACAGCTTAATGCCCCCGGTGAGGTTATTATGGCGGCGGCAGAAGCTGTTGACGAAAATTATGACGCTCCCGACTTTGGCGCAAACAAATCCGAAAAAGCCGTGAGCTATGAAGATACCGAAAATATAGGTACAGAAGCTGAGCCGAATTCAAATGAACCTACAGTCTCTGAAACATCACCTTATGAAAATCAGTCTGCCGATGAAGGCAGCGAGCCTGTAATCATTGAGCCTGAGGAAGAGCCTGCAAAGGAAGAACCAAAACCTGAGGAGTATGTAAACATCTCAAATCCTGAGGACACAGAGATTTACTCCGCTCCTAAAAAGGCGTCCACACCGCAGGAACAGCTGCAAATAGCGCTTGACGGCATAGAAAAACGCTCAAAGTATCTTGACGAGCCAAATGTAATCTCCGATGAGGCAATCGATGACATTTTGAGTTCAATCAGCTTTTTTGACGATGATGACAATGATGAGGGTAAAGAGCAGACTGAAAGCAACGAAACAGAAACCGAGTAATAAGAACCCAAGTAATAATATAAAAATAAGGGCAGCATTACGTTGCCCTTAATAATTATTTACAGTCTGATTAAATAACCTCCTGTCCTATCTTAATAAAAAACAGGACATACCCGTACACTAAATTTGTCGCCGGATATTTCTATGTAAAATAAAAATGTTTACATCACAACACCAATGCAAAAAATATTTTTCAGTATTTCATACTCAGATGCAAAATCCGACAGCGGCAATGGATTTTCGCCAAGTCCCATTTCTATGGTCAGCGCAGGTCTTCGGAACTTTTCGATAAACCAATCCTTAAAACCTCCGCCTGTAGCAATCTCCTCGGGAAATGCTATATTATATCCGCTTGCCTGTGAAAACTCTGAAGCAAGCCTAAAGCTAAGCACAGGAGTATGCTCGCCGAACGAACAGTAAATCTCACGCCCCTGACTGTGCAAAGCTATTGCACGTTCAAAGTCTGTGCTTCTGCAAAGACGGGTTATAGCCTTTGTTTCGGGTTCGCTTTCAGGACAGTTCCCACCAAACCTTGTGGGAGCGGGCGACTTTATGTTTCGGCTCAGCTCACGCTGCTTAAGCTCACACCAACCGGCATTGAAATTATGGTTAATGTCAACTCCCCTTGCATTGGCCTGCCATTTGTTTGTGCTGTCAGACACCTCCTCAACAAGCGGCTTGTATTTCATTGCTGCGTCGCTTCCGTGAAGCGCAATCTCAACTCCGTCAGGATTTACGCAGGGAACAATTGTAAGCCCCCTGATTTTAAGAAAATCCGCTACATTGTATTTGCCGACCCTTCTGTCGCTTTTAAGCGCTTCGGCACAGTCTTCACAAAATTTCAGCAGTGCAAGAACCGTCAGGTATTCGGAGCCGTGAAAGCCGCCGCAGTAAAGCACCTTATGTTTTGTATTGCCGATATGCAGAATATCTATGCATCTTCCGCACACACTCTTGCCTGCAAAGCTTCTTTTGATAAAGCTGTAGCGTTCACAAAAATCCGCAATCATTTTATTCCTTGCCTGATAATCAGGCTTTATATTATAATTTATCACTCAATCGTTTCCTTTCTTTTATAAAATGGAGGTAAATATGGAGCTAACCGAAAAAACACTATCAAGCAAAAACGTATTTGACGGACGTATTCTGCACATAACACTCGACGAAATTGAGCTGCCTGACGGCAAAAAATCAAAACGCGAGGTTGTAAATCATCCGGGCGGTGTGTCGGTTGCCGCACTTGACAGCGACAACAATCTGCTGTTTGTCCGCCAGTTCAGATATCCATACAAGGAGGTTGTTCTCGAGCTTCCCGCAGGCAAGCTTGAAAAAGGCTCTACTCCTCTTGAAAACGGCAAGCGTGAGCTTTTTGAAGAAACAGGCGCTCACGGTTATTCATACATCTCGCTGGGTCAGGTTTATCCGTCCCCCGGCTACACATCAGAAATTATTCATCTTTATGCTTGCAGAGTTGAGGAAATCGGTGAAAGCAATCCCGATGACGGAGAATTCCTGAATGTTGAAAAAATTCGGCTGTCAAAGGCAGTCGAAATGGTGCTTAACAATCAAATTCCCGATGCAAAAACACAGATTGCCGTACTCAAAACAGCTATGCTGCTTGAAAGCGGTAAGATTTGAGGTTCAGATATACTTATGCAGAAATTATACCGGATATTACCCGAACAACAAAATACTGCAATCGCACTCGGCTTTTTTGACGGACTGCACAGAGGTCACCGCAGCGTAATTGAGCTTGCAGCAAACGAAAGGCAAAACGGACTTCTGCCCGTATGCTTCACATTCTCACAAAGTCCCAAAAGCGTACTCACAGGCTCTCAAACCTGCGCGCTGATGACTAATGACGACAAAACAAGGGCGCTGGAAAAACTCGGCATTGAGCGAATGTATGAGGCTGACTTCTCAAAAATCAAGGATATGTCTGCCGATGATTTCTTCAAAATCATACTGATTAAAACGCTTAATGCAAAAAAGCTTTTCTGCGGGTTCAACTACCATTTTGGCAAAAACGGTGAGGGCAATGTTAATCTGCTTGAAAAGCTCTGCAATAAATATTCTGTTAATTTAAGCGTCGTTCCCCCCAAGATGATTGAAGGTCGGGTAGTGTCCTCCACACTGATACGAAAGCTCATCACAAACGGAGACATTCGCAGTGCGAACAAAATGCTTTGCAGCAGGTTTGGTTTCTTTTCTGTTATAGAAAGAGGCAGAAGGCTCGGCAGAACTCTCGGCACGCCCACAATCAATCAGCCTCTTTGCTCAGACCTTGTTGTGCCCAAATTCGGAGTATATGCCTCAGTTGTAACGCTTGAAAGCGGCAAAAAATACTGCGGAGTTACCAATATCGGCGTCAAACCAACTGTTGGCGGTACAAGACCGCTTTGTGAAACCTGGATGCCCGAATATAGTGAAGGTGAAATTTACGGCGAAACAGCGGACATCAGACTGATTGACTTTATACGTCCCGAAAAAAAGTTTGCCGACATTGAACAATTGAAAAAAGCAATAATGGACAACGGCAAAACCGCCTTGCAGATATATAAAAATGAGATTAACCGTTAAAAGTTTACCTTTTAAATTAATCAGGACGCATATGGAGTATATAAAAATCATCTGACGCACCTCAGATAGTATTAATAATATAAAAGAATAATGAGCATAACAAAAGGCACCGGTATGGTGCCTTTTGTTATAGAAGAATTATTATTTACTGTATTATCATTAAAAACTTTATTAAACTATATAATCCCTTTTATAAATCTAATCGACTCATCAAGGCTTTTGCATAAGCAGCTTATCATTGGCTTGATTTCATCATTCGGCTGCAAATAATCAGGCACCATAACGGTAATCATATTTGCAGCATAAGCTGATTTTATCCCGTTTATACTGTCCTCAAAAGCTATACAGCTTTCGGGGTCGCTTCCGATTTTATCCGCTGCCGTTAGAAACACCTCAGGGTCGGGCTTACCCTTTGTGACATCATCACCGCACACAAAGCTGTCAAAATAGTCATATACGCCGGCAAGCTCTATTACTCTGAGAGCAGTATTGGAAGATGTTGATGTGGCAACGGCTGTTTTTATACCGTTACTTTTCAGAAAATCAAGCAGTTCAACAAGTCCTTTTTTGATTGGCACACCGTCACGCTTAATCCGCTCCATAAAGGACTCACTGCAACGAAGCTTAAAAGATTTGTAGTCAAATTTCTTTCCGTAGTGTGTGGTATAGAACTCTTCCGACTTATCCCTGCGCAAGCCGATTGTACCCTTGAATACGTCAAGATTGTATTCATAGCCGTGCTCATTCATCATTTCCTGCCAGATTTCATACACAAGGCGTTCGCTGTCAAACATCAGCCCGTCCATATCAAAAATCGCACCCTGTATCATTCTGCACCTCCGTTTGATTTCAAAGAAGCCATAATGTATGGACGAATTTCCCCTGCAAGATACAGCGAACCGCATATAACCACAGCCGCTTCCTCACGCCTTGCCGTATCAAGCGCCTCATCAAATGCGCCTTGATATGTATCAAAGGCTCTGACATTTTCAAAATATTTCGTGCATTTATTCATAAGCACATCAGGAGAAAGCGCCCTCGGATTATTAACAGGAACAGTATAAACCGTATTTACCGCATTCTCAAGCAGCTTTAAGGAGCTGTCTATATCCTTGTCGGCAAGCATACCTATAATACAGATAATCTGCTTATCCGCCAGAAAGCGTTTTATTGCATTACCCAGAGCCTCAACACCGTTTGGATTGTGAGCGCCGTCAAGCACCACAATCGGGGAATTGCTTATCAACTCAAAACGGGCAGGATTTACTGCGGCTTCAAAGCCTGCTGCAATCTGACTGTCACAAATATTGAAAAGTCCGTTATGTCTCAGCACTTCAATCGCAGCAAGAGCAGTTTTGCAGTTTTCAAGCTGATGTGCGCCCGCAAGACGAAGATTAATTTTTGTGCCGTTATATTCAAAGCTGCTGCCCGAAAGGGTCTGCCTGACATTGTCAAGCTGAATGCCTTCGCTTTTTACAAGCGGAATGCCTTTTTCCGATGCAGTCTGTTCAATTATATTCATTGCACATCTGTCCTGCGCTGAAGTTACAGCCGTTGAGCCTGATTTAATAATACCGCATTTCTGCACAGAAATTTTTTCAATTGTGTCACCGAGCAGAGCAGTATGGTCAAGACCGATTGTTGTAATCACAGAACACAGCGGTGATTTGATAACATTAGTGCAGTCAAGCAGACCGCCCATACCTGTTTCAAGCACCACGACGTCACACTCTGCCTTTGCGTGAATATAAAATTCAAGTGCATTCACATACTCAAATTCAGTAATAACAATTCCCTCGTCCCGAAGTTTTTCAACAAGCGGAAAGGTTACATCTACAGCCCGTGCAAGTTCTGCCCTGTCAATCATACAATTATTAATTTGTATGCGTTCCCTGAAATCAGTAATATACGGTGAAATAAACAAGCCCGTTTTATAACCTGCTGCCGCCAACACAGAGGAAAGCATAGCGCAGGTAGAGCCCTTGCCGTTAGTACCTGCAACGTGGATAAATTTCAGTTTGTTCTGCGGATTGCCCATTTGGTCAAGAAGTGTAAGCATTCTGTCCAGTCCCGGACGCGCACCAAACGTAAGAAGCGAATGTATTTTTGCAATTGCCTCTTCATAAGTCATTACAACAGCTCCCTGTAAATTTCATTTTTCTTATAGCCTGTCATTGCAGCCGCCTGCTTTGCTGCCTCTGTAGGCTTTTCTCCGTTTTTAATCAACTTTTTTGCTATATCCACCGCATAATCAAGAGTGGTTTCCCCATTATCGACCTGCCTTGGCGCACCCTCAAGCACAAGCACAAATTCGCCCTTAAGACTTCCGTCTGCGTAATTTTCTGCCGCAAATTGTGTTGTAGTTCGGATAACCTCCTCGTGAATTTTTGTAAGCTCACGCACAATTGAAAGCTTTCTGTCACCAAAGGAGGAATAAAGGTCACGCAGGGTTGCGGGCAGCTTGTGCGGAGCCTCATAGAAAATCATTGTTCTATGCTCATTTTTTAGGCTTTGCAGATGCTCGCTGCGGCTTTTTTTATTCACGCTCAGAAATCCCTCAAATGTAAATCTTCCTGTATCAAGTCCCGAAACTGCCAGTGCCGAGATAACAGCGCTCGGTCCGGGTATAACAACAGTCTGTATGCCGCGTTCCTCGCACAGCTTTATCAAATCCTCGCCGGGGTCGGAAACACACGGCATACCTGCGTCAGTCACAACGGCGCAATTCTCTCCTGCCTCAATGCGGCTGCATATAATCTCTCCCCGCTCGCGCTTATTATGCTCAAAATAACTCACCATCGGTTTTTTTATTCCAAAATGGTTCAGCAATCTGAGCGTTACTCTTGTATCCTCAGCGGCAATAAAATCAACGCTCTCAAGCGTGTGTACAGCTCTGGGCGACATATCTCCGAGGTTTCCTATCGGCGTGCCCGTAACATATAAAATTCCGCTCATTTTCTGTCCTCCGCATCCTTATATCTGCCGTAAATCCGCATCATTTCCTCAGAAAAATTTCCGTTTTCATCCTCAATAAACAAAGTCGGAAGCACATTCATAAAACCACGTTTTCCGCCTCGTCGCCCCTCAAGCAAAAACAGCTTGGGCGCCTTTGATTTGCGCTGCTGCACAAGGCGCAGAGTCTTTGGCTCCATTGCAAATTTTCGCATTGACTCCATAACATCGGCAAGTCTTTCGGGGCGCTGGCAAATGCAGAACCGTCCGCCAAACTGCAAGAGTTCGGAAGCCGCCGAGCATACGTCGTCAAGAGTACACTCCGTTTCGTGGCGGGCAATCTGCTTTGCATTTTCGAGATTTTGAATCCCTCCCCCTCCGATTTTATAGGGAGGATTACACGCAACAACATCATAATAGCCAAACGGCAGCCTGCCTTTAAGCTCCTTTAAATCAGCATTCACAATCTCAATATTATCGCATAAATTATTGTGCTCAACGCTTTGTTTTGCAAGCTCACAGGCATTTTGCTGAATTTCAACGGCGGCAATTTCAAGTCCTCTGTTGTGCCTGCACCACAGCAGGGGAATTGTACCGCAGCCTGTACCAAGCTCGGCGCACTTTTTGTTTCCGTCAGGTCTTGAAAAATCGGCAAGCAGAATTGTGTCGGTCGAAAAGTGGTAGCTGTCCGACACAAATACGCTTATTCCGTTTCCGAGCGGTTCAAGATGAACATTTTTCATACTGCTTCCTTTTTGTATTTACTTTATAAATATTTCCTATATTATACTACTTTGACGGCTTATCGGCAAGTAATATATATCTAATCTTTATCGGAATTGCCATAACTCCCAGACAAGCAATGAACAACAAAACAAATTATTTAAAAACTTACAATAATTTTGTTGATTTTTTTGTAAATATATTGTACAATATTACTATCGCAATGCATAATAATTGCGGATTTCCTCGAAGGAGGCCGATAATATGGCTCAGTTGTACAAAATCCGAACAAAAAACAAAAATCTGTTTCTGCGTGTTGCCAAAGGTCATTTTGCAACCACACACAGCCACACCAACTATTATATAGACGTTACCACTCAGAAAACTCGTATATCTGAAGCAAGGGCAGTTGCCAAAGAGCTTGTTGACAATTATATGCTCAGCACAATTATTGACACTGTTTTGTGTGTTGACGGCACAGAGGTAATAGGCGCTTTCCTCGCTGATGAACTTACAAAGGAAGATTTTGTAAATATGAATGCCCATCAGACCGTTTATGTTGTTTCTCCCGAATACACAGCAGGCGGTCAGCTTATGTTCCGCGATAACCTTATCCCTATGATTAACGGCAAGCATGTTCTGATACTTGCGGCTTCCGTAACCACGGGCAAAACTGCTCAGGCTGCTATTGACGCCATAAAATATTATGGCGGAAGTGTTGTCGGTGTCTCGGCAATATTTGCAACTGTTGACAGCTGTGAGGGCTACCCCGTTAATACAATATTTGACCCCAAATACATAGATGACTACGAAAGCTACAATTCTCATAGCTGCCCTCTTTGTCAGAAGGGCGAAAAGATTGAGGCTCTTGTAAACAGCTTCGGGTTCTCAAAGCTTTAAACCGGAGCTTCGCAATCGGCGCACAATAATTGTGCGTATTGCTTTATACCGGACGTAATCGAAAAGCATCTAACACATCGCAATTGATATTTTATCGCAGTCCTGTGTTAAAGTTTCCTGAAACACGCCGGTATGTCTGCAAAATTTGCTCTGTCTTGAAAAAACTTATTTTTAAACATATTTACTATTTTCTGTTACACCCTAAACATAAAGGCTGATTATCACTATAAAATTGGTAATCGGTCTTTTTTATTTTGATTTAATTATTTATTTTTTATATTATTACTACATACCATTTAAAGACGAAATAAGATTTCAGAGCAAATTTTGTGCTGTACAAACACCGACTCACAGAAAGGCTGACGCCTTTAAGCGAGCCTTATATCTTTGATTTGGCTTTGCGAACTTATGCAAAGCCCGAGGACGCAGTATGAAGTACAGTGCAAAATATACCAAAAAGACATCTGTTTTTTTAATGGTATTTAGTATAAGCATAAATTAGTTATAATTTGTGCCTTATTTGCTTGACAAAACAGGTTCAGAATAGTATTATAAACTTACTTATCCTATATGTATTGTGTGCTATTCATAACAAGATGATTTTTTAATTCAGAACAGAGATGACTAATTATGAGCATAAATTACGCTAATCCTTTTATAAAAAAGAATATGTTCAAGGGCAGCTTTGGTCTTGAAAAAGAAAGTCTGCGCGTTGATCAAAAAGGTTTTCTTTCTCATACTAAGCATCCGTTTAATAATCCTAATATTGACAGAGATTTTTGTGAAAATCAGGTTGAGGTAATAACTGACGTATGCGACAGCACGGAAGCATTATATGCAGAGATTAAAAGATTGCATAAAAGTGTTATATTAAATTTATCAGAGCTTAAATCAGGGCAGGAATTATTATGGTCCTTTTCAAATCCGCCGTATGTCAAGGGTGAAAATGACATTCCGATTGCAAAATTTAACGGAGGTCTCAAGGGCAAGGAGCTGTACAGGGAATATCTTGCGGAAAAATACGGAAAAAAGAAAATGCTTTTTTCAGGCATACACTATAATTTTTCATTTTCCGACGATGTTCTTGAAGCTTCATTTAATGACAGCGGAGATAAATCCTGCACTGAGCATAAAAACAAAATATATCTTAACCTTGCCAAAAAATTAACTCAATACGGCTGGCTGATTGTATATCTGACTGCCGCCAGTCCCGTAATGGACGGGTCATTCTTTAAGGATGACGCTATGGGAAAAGATTTAGTAACAAGCTATTCATCAGTACGATGCAGTGAAATCGGTTACTGGAACAAATTCATTCCCCTACTCAATTACAACACTCTGGAAGATTATATTTGCAGTATTCAAAGCTATGTGGATTGCGGCAAACTTAAATCCGTTTCCGAGCTTTATTATCCTATCAGGCTCAAACCACTTGGGGGAAATTCGTTGGAAGCGCTGAGGCAATCCGGAATAAATCACATTGAATTACGTATGTTGGACTTGAATCCGCTGTCGCCTGTCGGAATTATGAAGGAGGATATTGATTTTATCCACCTACTTATAATTTACCTTACATCATTAAGGGATGATAAATTTGAACAGCACGAACAACTTGCAGCAATTAAAAACATAAAAAAGGCTGCACAATTTGATGATGAAAAAATATTTATTGAGTCGGAGCAGGGGAAAAATATTGTAATAAGAACAGCTGCGCTGGAAATTATGTCAAGCATTGAGGACTTTTTTGCAAAATACGGTCAGCAAAATGCTTTGAACATCATAAAATATCAAAGGGACAAGATTTTACAACAGGAAAACCGCTATGCGGTCATAATAAAAAACACATTTGGAAACAATTATGTTCAAAAAGGTATAGAACTGGCAAAAAAATATGCCGATACAATTAAAAAGGAGGTGTAGCAATTGTGTGAAATATTTGGCGCCTGCTCCAAAAAAGAAAATTATATGAACGATCTATTAAAAAGCTTTTTCAGTCACAGCAACAATCACCCGCACGGCTGGGGACTTGTTTGTATGGAAGGCAGAGACGCATTTGTTGAAAAGGAACCGTTGCAGGCATCAGAAAGCTGTTATCTGAAAAGCCGTCTTTCGCAGCCGATTATTGCAAAAAATGTGCTGGCACACATCCGCTATGCGACTATTGGTAACGTTGACTATTGCAACTGCCACCCCTACACAAAAAAGGACAACTTTGCAAGACGCTGGACGCTGATACACAACGGAACGATTTTTGACTATCCCCCTCTGGGCAGGTTTATAAAATTGCAAAAAGGCGAAACTGACAGCGAACGCATATTGCTGTATATAGTTGAACAGATAAATATTGCTCAAAAAGCTTGCTGCAAACCGCTGAATGCCAAGGAACGCTTTAAATTAATCGATTGCATCATTTCTGAGATGTCAAAGGGAAACAAGCTTAATCTTCTGCTTTACGACGGAGAATATATGTATGCTCACACAAATTACAAAGGCTCCCTGCATTATCTGGAATCCGATAACGGAGTGATATTTTCCACGCTTCCTCTTACAGATGATGAGTGGAAACCCGTCAAGTTCACTACGCTTTTGGCATATAGGGACGGTAAGCTTGCATTTACAGGAACAAATCACAACAATGAATATGTAGATAACGAGGAGTCATTGAAATTTCTATATCAGATATTCTCTGATTTATAATTGAGGTAAAAATATGGAGTACGTTCAAATAAGAGAACAGCTATACAAAAGATATATTGAACCTACAAAGGAAAACAAAAATAAGTATATAGGTGTTGAAATAGAAATGCCTATTATTAATCTTGAAAAAAAGCCGGTTAACTTTGAAAATGTCCACACTGTTACAGACAGCTTTATAAGGCATTACGGCTTTTCTGTTGCGGGCACAGACGACGAGGGAAATATTTGCTCGGCAGTAAGTCCTGAAAACGGAGATATTCTTTCATACGATTGTTCCTACAATAATTTGGAACTGTCCTTCGGAAAGGAAGTAAATTTATATAATATCAAAAAACGCTTTGATGACTACTACAGCTTCCTGCAAAGTGAGTTCAAAAAGTACAACTATACTCTTACAGGAATGGGTGTAAATCCCTATCGCATATATAATAATAATGTACCTATTCCCAACGGACGTTATCGTATGCTGTTTCATCACTTAAATTCGTATAAAAAGTACAGCAATCTGCCGATGTACTTCCACAGCTATCCCGAATACGGCACATTTTCAAGCGCCTCTCAGGTTCAGCTGGATATATCTTACGTTAATCTACCAACGGCGCTCAATGTTTTTTCAATGATTGAACCGATTAAATCTCTGTTGTTTTCAAATTCCGTCCTGCTTAATGAGCACGAAGATATTTTGTGCTGTCGGGATATGTTCTGGGAAAACAGCACGCACGGAATAAATCCACACAACATCGGTATGTATGATTGCACATTCACATCTGCCGACGATATACTCGACTATATCGGAACTGCAAGCATATATTGTGTTGAAAGAGAAAACAAGTATATAAACTTCAAACCCATTCCGATAACCGACTATTTTAGCAGAGGCTTAATTCAGGGTGAATATTTTGAAAACGGCGAATATAAGAAAATCATCTTTGAACCTCGTCTTAAGGACATAGAGTATCTGCGAACCTTCAAGTTTGAGGATTTAACGTTCAGAGGCACAATTGAATTCCGCAGTGTATGCTGTCAACCTATCAAGGACAGTATGACTGTTGCGGCATTTCATATAGGGCTAATGGATAACCTGAACAAATTATCAGATTTGCTGAAAAATGACCGTATAATCTATCATCATGGATACACTGCGTCAGAGCTCAGAAAAATGTTTGTCAAAAAAAACTTGCCCGATTTTGTTGACAAAAGCTCACTGTATTCACTTGCAAAGCAAGTAGTGGATTTATCATATGAAGGTCTGCTGAACAGAGGTCTTGGTGAAGAGAAATTCTTATATCCTCTGTACGAAAGAATAGCGGCACAGACCAATCCCGCAAAAGCAATGCTCAATTTAATAAAACAAGGCACCGATATAGAAAAAATCATCACAGATTATGCGGCTATGTAATCGCAGTATAAAGTACAGTGCAAAATACGCCGAAAGGATAAAAGCTCTTTAAAGAGTGTTTATTATAAAAAGTGCAACAAATACTAAAACAAAGGCAGAACGGTCGCATTAAATTTTTTAAAAAAGTAACCGGGTATCCCAATAAAACGGGGTACCCGGTTAACATTTTACGGTATGATTGTCTCCGACCTACAGAGAAAATTATAAATAGTCGGGAACCATAAATTTTATTGCAATAGAAACGCCAAAACAACTTCCTCTTAAAGCAGATTGATAAGTCCAATCAATCCAAACATACCCATACCAAGACTCGGCATAATAATTCCCGGAAGGTCATAAAACCATTCGTGTTTTATCTTTCTAAGACCTACTCCCACAAATAGAAACACAAAAGGATTTAACAGTACAAACCACTTTGGCACAGCCAAAGCACCGGTTAAAATTGCTACAATCACACAGACAGTTGCCGCCAGCATAAAAATATATCCTATAACAAACGGCGGCAAAATAGCTTTATAGTACACCTCCAGAACATCGTCTGCAAGCTTAAAATTATCGGTTTCCATAATTTTTTTATAAATAATCGGCTGTATGCAAAGGACTGTATGTACGAAAAATCCGGCAATAACGCTAATATAACCAAATACAGCAATAGCCGCTGCCAAAACACTGTTTACGGCTTCTACCTGAACGAACAGAGAATAAAAACCAAAACCAATCAGCGCGTCACCTATAAACGCAACTAATATTGACGCCCCAAATCGCCAATAAGGCATATTAATCCAATTACTGTCGATATTCCCCGATGTACCAAGCTTTTGATTGCCCTTTCCTTTCAAATCAAAAAGAATATCTCCGATTGCACAAAGAATTCCTCCGACAAGCCCTAAAATAGGAAAAATAATGTTCATTATTCAAATACCTACTTATATTTCTTCATATACTTAATCAAATAATACAGAAACGAATTTTCAGTTGTTTGTCTTGCCCCTGCAACTTGCATTTCCAAGTGCAAATAGTTATCCCTTTTCAGGCTTCTGTATATATTCCAAACACACGGGCGCCTTTTATCATATCCCGTTTGAAGGCAATAATAACCGCCTTACTCATATAACTCGCTCTTGATAAGGTTTTGCAATTGCTAACATTTTATTCCCTTATCATTTAACATCATTTTCGATTTCTTTACTTTCTTTCGGTCATAGACTTTCTTACTTTTGACAACTCTTGCAGTCGGTTTCAAGCCATTCCAATCACGCCGTTTCCGTGCGTGGAATTTGCGCTGTTCTTTTTTGCTTTGCTTGTTAAGTGGTATTAGTTTCATGCTCATCACCTCCGAGATATAATCACTCTAACATAGAAAACTATATAATTATTTCAACTTGAAAAAACTGCTCTTGAAACGACACTCTTTCAAGTATTTCTTCTTGTGTAAACGTACAGTTAGCAGGGCATACTACCCATTTATCCTCTATATCGTCTTTTCGATGAATAATAGCAATTACTTTTCCTGTGAATTTTTCAACAGCTTGATCAACACCAAGAATATATGCGTCTTGCCACTCGCCATCAGGAGCCATAACTCCTTCAATAAAACCATAGTTTATCGGGTAGTATATGTCATTATGTTTTGGATGATAACTTCCGATTGGTCGGTCAACAGTAACAGTAACAAAATCACCTATCATATTATACACCTCAAAAAATCATCTGCATTTATGATACCAGATTCTTCTTCTCTTGTCCATAAATCTCCGCAAGAAAATGCGGAGGTTTATGGACATTTTCTTTATCTACCGCCTGCTTTACCGAATAATGTTGACTTATACTTCGGCGCGATAACCTGAAGTAGATAACGCTCGTTACCGCAGCGATAGAGGCAAGTACCCTGACTGCTGAAACGAATCAACTGATACTCATTCGGCTCGACCATGAGCGCCTCCTCGTAGTCCTTGGCATTGATATTGCCGAGATAGAAAAGGAAATGGTGAGTCGGAATGGAAAACAGCGGCTTTGTGAACTCCTTGATGTCGGGAAGCAGGAAGTCCTCAATGTTCTGTGATGCGAGAATAACTGAGTTTTCCTTTTTACGCACACGCTTCATAGCGTTTCGGATATACTCAATCGCCGTTCTGTTACTGAGGAACAGATACAACTCGTCAATGGATGCAATCGTGTTGCCCACGCCGAGAAGCTTGTTACTCATATACGACAGAATATTGAAAAGCATTGCATCCTTAAGACGGCGGTTAGTGTCGAGCAAGCCTTTAACACCAAAACACAGGAAGATACTATTTTTCCGTTTTCTTCAAAAACAATAATGTGATGGTTCGGGTCATCACAAATAACATCCCACGTTAATTTTAAATGCTCGCTGTTATCGGGGACTTCGGTTTCATGCAAATGCGTATATAAATCAAGAAGCGCATAAAGCTCATTTTTTCTTATTTCCCTGACCATTGTAATCCCTCCGCAATCTGCATTAGCTGCCGGGGCATATCTCAGAAGTATCTGACACGCCTTAAAACAGATATTTTTGCAATCACACGTTAAAATTTCTTGAAATATGCCGTACACAAGCAAAATTTTGCCTTGTCCGACAAAAAAGATCACATTTTTGAATATTTTAGCACTTTTCAGATAAACTTTAATTATATTATATTTCTAACGCTGCAACTTGTAAAGTACATAAGTACTTAAATCGGTATTTTTTTAATGCATATATACGGCATACATAAATACGGAACTATTATAAACCTATGAACTATAAACCTATTAACCTTTTGCAAAAATAACTATTATATTACAAAGCAAACAGTTATTACGACGTAAATTTAAGCAGTAAAAAAGACTTAAACGAAATGTTTAAGCCGTTTTTTGCTGTTTATGATTGTAATGCATTATCAGGCTTTTGTCGCCATAATTTTGCAAGGTTTATAATTTTTTAAAATTAATACTCGGTATGATGAATTCGGTACTGAGCAGGAGTATATCCATACACTTTTTTGCAGCTTGTAATAAAAGACTTGACATTCGGGAATCCGTTTTCAAGCGCAGCATCGGTAACCGATATATTTTGCGTAAGCATATCCTTAAGTGCATGTTCAAGACGAATTCCGTTAAGATACTTTAAAAAGCTTGTTCCCGTAATGTCCTTAAAATACTTTGAAAAATATGCAGGTGACAGCTCGGCAAGCTCAGCCATATCATCAAGAGTAATTTCATCGGTATAATTTTTTCCGATATACTCAATCACTTTTTTAGCATGGCCAAAATTTTTCGGTGTTTTCATAACAAAATTATTCTTTTTCTGTACAGCACAATGTCTCAAAAGCTGATAATAAATATTAAGAATTTCCTCGTACTTTTTTATATCGGCAAATATATCGTTGCTGTTTTCACAAAGGCCGACAATTCTTTTCATTGAAGATATTATTTCATTTTTTGCCCGTTCGTTTGAATCCACATTGAAAAAAATGCTGTCAATATCAGCAAAATACTGATGCATAAAATCATATGACAACAGAACCACAAGATATCTGTTGAATTCATTGTCATCACGAACATCAGTCACATGAATAACTTCGCTGTTACAAAAAAACAGTTCATTGTCGTCAACTGTCTTTTGCCTGCCGTTTACACATATATCAAGATGTCCTCTTATCATATACACAAGCTCAAGCTCTCTGTGCCAGTGCAGAACCGTTCTGCATCGATACCCCGGTTTATTTTGCATAAGAATCATCGCCGGAATATTTTTGCTGTATTTTACAACTTCATATAAATAATTCATAGGCATTAACTAATAAATTTTACAAAATCAATTTCATAAATAATATATAATCTTATATACAACTGCCGGGGCAGTCATTGACTGCCCCTTTTTTACAATTATAGCACACAATTAATCTTATTTCAATCGGTAAGAAAGCCGTTTATTGTGCCGCTTGTTGCAGAAGTACATACCATAATCTTGTTGTTATAATATGATATTGAAACACTATTTTCATCAACAACCTGTCCTGCAAAGGCATTTGCCGAATCCCACGTCTGAAATTGAATTTTAGTGACGCTATCATATGTAGGATTTACAATTTCTGTTTTGTAAACAGCAGAACCGTTATAGGTAAAATCTGTCTTTTCAAAGGTATAGCTGTGATAAGCACCGGCGCTGTCCTTAACATTAGCTTTGAAAGTGCAGCCGCTGTCTATTGATGATTGTTCAGGCGCCATATACAGAATGTAAGTAACATCTTCCCCCGAAGGAGTAGTGTTGTCTTCATCAGTGGTTTCCGAAGGCTCTGTACTTGCAACGCCTGAGCAGGTAACGGTAAGGGTGTTATCTGTAGGATTATAAACAAACCTGATTACTGAACCCTCAGACAAGCCGCTGATTGTAATGCTCTTTCCTCTTGAGGAAGAAGAAGCCAGACTGTAGGTTGTTGTTACATCTGATGCAAACGCCAGACTTGTACTTGCTGCAACACAGTTGTAGGTTGACGAGGAATTGTCAAAGATATTGCAGCTGATATTTTCGCTATTTGTTGCAATGAAATCAAGAGCATATGTACCGTCTGACTGCTCAATAAGAAACGTATCTATATCGGACCAGCCGTGGGAAACGGCATTGTAATAACAGAGTGCATAATGCTCATCACTGCTTACCGGTTTTGTTGTCGTAGGTGCAACAGTCGGCTCAATATCAGATGTATAGCTGAAATTCGTAACATTTAGCTTTCCGCTGCTTGATGTTCCGTCAAGGCTGAAACAATTAAACTCAAAAGTATTCAGCGCAATATCTACAGTCTGTGACGAACCGTTATTGAAAATCAGGCTTGTATATTGTCCTGCATAATCAAACTTGACGCCATAAACATCGTGACCGTTATTTGTGCCAACCTTCTGCATTGCCAATCCGGGCCAAACAGCATATTCCGAAGAACCGTTCCATGCATAGCAGTTGACAGTTGTCCAGTTATTTGTATTTTCAAAGTAATAAATGTTTCCTACGGTGTAAATCTTTGGGAAACCGATATGCTCGGCAATAGTGTTAAGCTCCTCAGAAAGCCTCTTAAATTCTGCTACAACTTCATCTTCGTTGTCAACAGAGGTAACGTCCTTATAACGATAATAGTATTTTTTGAGATTCTGGTACTGGTCATAAGATGAAAATGTATATTTTTCCTCAAGCTCAAGCTTAACTGCTGCAAGCGCTTCAGACAGAGTTGAAGCCGTCCATACATATTCGGATTCCGCACTCTCGGACGCTTCCGTAGAATCATCGGAATCAGAAGCCGGCAAAGTAAACTCAGTAATCATGTCAGCTACATACTTCTGAATAAACGTTACATCCAGTATGGTAATTTTATTGTCAAAGTCAACATCAGCCAATGTAATTTGCTCATCTGTAAGAATAATTAAATCTGCAGCATGCTTTTGAACCAATGTTGCGTCATCAATATTTATATCGCCGTCCATATTTACATCGCCAAGTTTATAATCAACCAAAACCGTAGTATCGGGCTGCGTTGTTTCTTCGGTGCTTGCCTCTGTAGGCTCGGTTGTAGCCTCGGTAGGTTCTGTAGCTTCTGTTGTTGAAACAACAGCTTCACCGCAGGTTATTGTCAGGCTGTTGTCTGCGGGATTGTATATAAATTTAATATCCAAGCCCTCGGACAAACCGCTGATTGTAATGCTCTTTCCTCTTGAAGAAGAAGCGCTTAAACTATAGGTGTTTGTCTCACCCGAAGCATATTTTAAGGCTGTGCTTGCAGCAACGCAATTATATGCCTTTGTTTCCACGTTATAGATGTTACAGCTTATGTTTTCGCTGTTTTCTGCTGTGAAATCCAAGGTATATGTTCCGTCGCTCTGTTTTTCAAGATATGTGTCAATATCAGTCCAGTTATGATTTGCACTGTTATAATAACAAAGAACATATTCGCTTTCCTCAGCAGGAGCAGTTGTTGTTTCTGTGGGATCTGTGGGATCCGTAACAGGGTTGTAATCCCAAACAGACGCAGTAACAGGAACACTCTTGCTGCTTGTTGTTGTCGAAGGAGTGAAGAAATCATTGACTCCATCAAGGGTAATATTAACTGTTTGATAGCCGTTTCCTGCATTATTCCAGATTATCTTATCGTGGTCGGCAGGAACATCGCAATAGTAAAGGTCAACACCCTGCTCGCTGGTACCGTAATATGTTGCAGCGTAACCCGGCCATACGCAGGTTGATGTATCCGCGTCAGACCAACTGTAGCAATCAACGAATTGCCATTGAAGTGTATTGGCAAAATAAACTCGCTGTGTTTCAATGTCCTGAGGCAAGGTTGAACCGGTTTCACCGGTTGCATCAGTTACAGACTGAGTTGAAGCCTCCTCTGTGGGGTTTGTTGCATCAGCAGTGGTGTTTCTTGAACCATCCATAATGTAGCAATATTCAGGATAAATAAGCTCATCCGTTAGGTTTGCGCCATAAAAAACTACTTGGTTTTCATAAGTTTCAACATAGTAGCCTTGTGAGTTGTAGCCTATACCGTTGTTGTAATCAAGGGAGGATGCAGACGGTGACGCCCAGGTTGAACCTGCAACAGCAGGATTGTGAATCATATGGCAGGCTGTTCCGTTCTCGTTGGAATAATTATATCCCATTGTATAATCCTCGTGCGTATGACCTGACATCCATATCAGTTTTGGATATTTTCGGAGAAGAGCCTTAAATTGAACAGTAGAAATGTAATTCTCGCTCAAATGCGCCTTGTAATATGGATTGTCCATTCTGTCGCCGGCGCCAAAGCCCTTAATTGGCGAATGTTCAATAATATATACGTTAACACCGGTGCCGTAATATGTGTCAAGAAGATTTGTAAGCCACTGCATTTGCTCCTCTGAAAATTCGTCACAGCTGCTTGGGTTTGAGTCACTTTCAAGCGCCATAAAAATGAAAACATCGCCTGTGCTCTGCTCTACAACGTAATAATAAGGCTTGTTTGCATCATAGTTTGCTATCGTGTTGTCTGTGCCCGAAGCCCTTACAAATGAGGTAAGTCCTGTGCTTACACCACTGCGCATATCATGGTTACCGTCAGATTCCCATACAGGATTAACATAGTCTGACTCTGCAAGAACCTTTTCATATACAAGCCATTCACTCTCCGGACCTGCAGCGTTGGTTACCATATCACCTGAAGAAACAATGAAGTCAGTATCCTTGTCAACTGCAAATTGAAGTGCCTGTGCCCAGTTCTTTTCTGCGTTAACATAGTAACCCTGTGTATCAATATGAACATCTGAATAAGAGTTAAAAGTATAAAGCAGTTTGCCTGAACCTGAGTTAAGCTGCTTGTCGGCAGGGATTGAATAAACAGCTTCTGCATTTGATACCGTCAAATCCGAATTATCGGAAACAGCAATAATCTTTGTCGCTCCGGCAGGTATAGCTGTGTGGTCACCAAATTCAAACGACGCTGACTTGCCATTTGAAACGGTAAACTCGTCAATTTCATAGTAACCCTCAAGCGCTTTTGCGTCATCAGCCCAATACAAGTAATACGTTCCGTCAGTATCGGACGATAATGTAATTGTACCCTGTGCATAGCCCGGATCATCGGCATTTTCACCGCTGAAAGCATAGTCAATACTTGTTCCAACAGCTGCAGACGCAGAAATCGGAAGTGCAAATACCATTGACAATACGAGTGTAACTGCCAATAAATACGACATTGTCTTTTTAGCAATTATGTTCGTTAACTTCACAAAAGCCAACCTTCTTTCAATTTATTTGTGTAATCTGTCCAAATTACATTAAATTTATTATATGACAGTTTAAAATTTTTGTATAGTTAAAAAGCACGAAAAAAATTGTCAATTTTTACTCAAAGCCGCAAATTGCTCAATAGGATTAAAGATATTTTATATATTTCACACTAACTCCGCATTAATTCTAAATTTATAGCAAGTGCATAAAATTACCGTTTTTTAACATAATTATTAATCAAAAAATTTTTAGTCAATATTTGTCAATACTTTTTTTGATTTTCCAAGGAAAAATCGTACTGTAAATTACAGCAACTAAAGCATTACAGACCCTTAAACAGTAATTATTCAAGTGAGGGTTTTGGTTTTAGCAGGCTATGTTCTGACATAAAATAACGGATGAATTTTTGTAAATAATAACGATTGTTTACTGCATTGAATTATAAAGCGAAATATGATAAAATTCAAATATGGACTTGTCCGTTTTTTTACTTGTCAATATCGGTTGTTGCCGTTTGTAACAAGGTAAAAAAACTCCTGTAAAACATCAATTTTACTGAGGCTTTTTCATTTATATCATTTATTAATTATTTAAACGCTTATATTATTGTATAAAAATATGATAAAAAATTCGGGGGTACAGTATATGATTATTCTCGCTTCGGCGTCACCGCGCAGGCAACAGCTTTTGTCTTTAATATGTGATGATTTTTCTGTAGAACCATCTGATATTGATGAAACCGTAAATTCAAATACTGACCTCGAAAAAACTCCTGAGCTTCTTGCCATAAAAAAGGCAGAGCATATTTTCAAAATCGGTCATTATAATGACATTGTGATAGGCTGTGATACCGGGGTTTTTATTAATAATAATATGCTCGGCAAGCCAAAATCAAAAGAAGAAGCCCGCAAAATGCTTTTTATGCTTTCAGGAAAAGAGCACAAAGTCATAACCGGATGTGCAATTTTTCACAAAGACACACTCATTTCATTTTCTCAGACAACAACAGTTAAATTTTATAAGCTTACAAAGGATGACATTGAAGACTATGTCAGTTCAGGCGAGCCAATGGACAAGGCAGGGGCTTACGGTATTCAAGGCAAGGGAGCCATGCTTGTCAAGGGTATAAGAGGCGATTTTTATAATGTTGTCGGGCTTCCCGTTGCGTTGCTCAACAAAAGATTGAAAGAATTAATTTAGAATGTTTTCAAAATTGCAAATATGTAAAAACTTTTTTCAATACAAGTCAAAATTTTGCAGACATAACGACATATTAAAAACTTTAACGCAAAATTGCAAAAATTCACACTTTCATCAACTTGTTATATACTTTTTGAATACGCCCATTCACACTGTAACTATTGACACTTTTCGCCAAAATCTATACAATGTAAAGTAAGATTAATTATCTCAACCTCCCCACCGAATTAATAAGGGGCAACATTATTTAAGTCATATTATTACAAATTTAAAAGGCAGGTGTTATGTGATGCAACACAAAATTAAACTTGTTGCAACCTTGATTACAGTAATTGCAGCTGTAACAACAATTACGGGATGCTCTATCAAAAACAACACAACAACAGAATCATATATCCCCTTCACGACCGTAACTGCCACAACAGAAACTGTTGATTCACATAATACTGCAACATATGAAACTGAAGATATTTTGAGTACCACAACCGTGAACACTGAACAATTTCAAAAAATATATGACGAATATATCGAAACTCTGCGCTCAAAAACACCTGTACTGATTGAAGAGTTTAAATCCGAGTCGATATATAATGCTGAAAACGGATTAGATAACGAAAGTCTTGCTCACGATAAGGAGTCACAGCTTACATTAATTTTCAATGAAGGTCTTGCCGAATTTGTAAAGATTGTAAACAGCAACAACGCAAGTCCAGATGAATATAACTACTGGGAAGGCAAATTGAATGCAGTTTATAATGAACAGGTTGAAGAGCTTAACAAAAACTGTATAAGCTCCTACGGCGAGGATTACGACTACTGAACAATAAGATATTAATATATTTTTTCTCGGAGAAAAACATTTTTTAATAAAATTCAACAGCGTAACCATAATGGTTACGCCGTTACTGTTTAAATATACTCTAAATCAATTCATATTATTATACTATATTTTCAGCATATGTCTCAGGGGACCTCTAAAAGAATTTTATTGCATAGCCTTTATAAATGCCAGCATACGCATAATAAATCCCATTTTATGTATTATTTTGAGTATTCAGGATATTCATTGAGTAACATTTTATTTGTGTTAAACCGACATTCCCCTGTTTTACCGGTATATTGACAGTATTATTTTCACAGTATGCAAGCATATTTGTGCCAAGCAATGTACCGACGTAGGTTATAACCGTATTGCCGGACTGATTTATGATTTTTACAATGTCCCCCCTTAAATTCTTCACATAATAGTACATTGTACCGTTATGCGAGAATGAGGTTGCATTGAGGAATTTAAGATATTGTATTTGAGTCGTACTTAGTATACATATTATATATTTCCCAATACTTATCATCATCAATTACAAATTTGCTAAGAAATTTATTGTTCATGTCATAACATATACACGCAATACCTTTATCAGTAAAATATTTGAAAGCCGAATATACTATTTTCACATCATGATTATCATATCCGCCAATATCATAAATAATATGATCATCGTCAACCGTTCTTAAGTTCATTAATGTAGGT
>CAYQXN010000011.1:0-34070 GCA_964421585.1 uncultured Ruminococcus sp.
CAACTACGCCTCGGTGGATTTTCACCACAGAGCATTGATATGCCCGTCATACAAAACAATCGCTGCAACCGTAATAATCGGTTGCAGCGGTTCTCAAACTATATTTATACTAAATTATCTGCTCACTCATAAGAGAATGAAAAATAATCTCACCCTTCTCAAGAGACCGTTGCACATTAATAATACGTTGATTCGAGGATCCTCTGAATGATAAGCTGATGTCGTACAAGTCCTGAACAAACTCTCCGTCAACAAGCACATCAATCAAGCCAAGCATTTCATCCGTACACTCACATCTTGCTCTGCTGTCTTGCAAAAGCTCCTTATCAAACATATATCCTGAATAGCACCAAATTGTCTTGTTCGGCAGTTCATTTTTAATACGTTTAAGAAACGGTAGCAGAACACGCTGATTCTCAGGCTCAAACGGCTCTCCGCCAAGCAGCGAAAATCCATCAATATAATCAGGCTTAAGCATTTCGATTATGCTGTCCTCAACAATTCTTGTGAACGGAGTACCATAATCAAAATTCCAGGTTTCGGGATTGAAGCAGTTTTTGCAATGATGTGTACAGCCGGAAACAAACAAAGATACTCTTATCCCCTCGCCGTTTGATATATCGTAGTTTTTGATTTCGCCGTAATTCATCAGAGATGAAGCACCCTTTCTCTGATTTCCTGTGTTCTTCCCTGATTCCAGAACTGTGTTCCGATATATCCGCAGGTTCTTCTGGCTACGTTCATTTTATCTTGATTTCTGTTGTGGCACTTAGGACATTCCCACAAAAGCTTGCCGTCCTCCTCAACAATTCCGATTTCGCCGTCGAAACCGCATTCCTGACAATAGTCACTCTTGGTGTTGAGCTCAGCATACATAATGTTATCATAAATAAACTTGATAACCTGTAAAACAGCGGGAATATTATCCTGCATATTCGGAACCTCAACATAGCTGATTGCACCGCCGGGAGAAAGAACCTGAAACTCTGATTCAAGCTTGAGCTTATCAAAGGCATTTATTTCTTCTGAAACGTGTACGTGATAGCTGTTTGTGATATAATTCTTATCGGTTACGCCCTTGATAATGCCAAAACGCTTTTGCAGACATTTTGAGAACTTGTAGGTTGTGCTTTCAAGAGGAGTGCCGTAAATGCTGTAGTCAATATTCTCTTCTTTTTTCCACTTATTGCAGTAATCGTTAAGTCTCTGCATAATCTGCAAGCCGAGCTCTTTACCCTCATTTTCGGTGAGCTTTTTGCCGTTAAGGCTGTAAACACATTCCCAAAGTCCGGCATAACCGAGTGAAATAGTTGAATAACCTCCGTGAAGCAGGCTGTCAATCTTCTCACCCTTTTTAAGTCTTGCAAGTGCGCCGTACTGCCACAAAATCGGGGCTGCGTCCGACAATGTGCCCATAAGTCTGTCGTGGCGGCACTGAAGCGCACGATGACAAAGCTCCATACGCTCGTCAAAAATTTTCCAGAATTTATCAATATCCTTGCCTGCACTTAAGCCTATGTCAACAAGATTTACTGTTACAACGCCCTGATTGAAGCGTCCGTAGTATTTCGGTTTTCCGTTTTCATCAACATAAGGAGTAAGAAAACTGCGGCAACCCATACAGGTATAGCAATGTCCCTCGCCGTTTTTGTCAATCTTATTGTTAAGCATAACCTTTTCGGAAATATAGTCAGGCACCATTCTTTTGGCTGTGCACTTTGCAGCCAGTTCAGTTAGATACCAATACTTACTGTCCTCGGTTATATTATCCTCTTCAAGCACATAAACAAGCTTTGGGAATGCAGGAGTAATCCACACACCGTCCTCATTCTTTACGCCCTGATGGCGCTGCTTCAGAGTTTCTTCAATAATCATTGCAAGGTCGTGCTTTTCCTGCTCGCTTTTTGCTTCATTAAGGTACATAAACACTGTAACAAACGGAGCCTGTCCGTTTGTTGTAAGAAGCGTCACAACCTGATATTGTATAGTCTGAACGCCTCTGTTTACTTCTTTGCGAAGGCGCTCCTCAACGATTTGGTTTATTTTTTCTTCGGGAACATCGCAACTGAGCTTTTCAATCTCTGCATATGTTTCCCTGCGAATTTTTTCTCTTGAAATCTGAACAAACGGAGCAAGATGAGCAAGGCTGATGCTCTGACCGCCATACTGATTGCTTGCAACCTGCGCTATAATCTGAGTAGCAATGTTGCAGGCAGTTGAAAAGCTGTGAGGCTTTTCTATAAGAGTATCGCTGATAACCGTGCCGTTCTGGAGCATATCCTCAAGATTTACAAGGTCGCAGTTATGCATATGCTGAGCAAAATAGTCAGAATCGTGGAAGTGTATAATACCCAGCCTGTCAGCCTCGACAATATCTTCCGGAAGCAACATTCTGCGTGTAAGGTCACGGCTTACCTCTCCTGCCATATAATCGCGCTGCACGCTGTTGACCGTAGGATTTTTATTGGAGTTCTCCTGCTTTACCTCCTCGTTGTTACATTCGATAAGAGAAAGAATTCTGTTGTCTGTTGTGTTCGACTTACGAACAAGCGAACGTGTATAGCGGTATTTTACATAACGCCTGGCAAGGTCAAAAGCACCCTTTGCCATAAGCTGATCCTCAACCATATCCTGAATTTCCTCAACGGATACTGCTCTTTTGATTTTATTGCATCTGTATTCAACATAATCTGCAATATCGTTAATCTGCTCATCAGTCAAAATTCTGCGCTCAGAGGCATCATTGGCCTTTCTTATAGCATTAATAATCTTATCAATATTAAAAACCTCTTCAGCGCCGTTTCTTTTAATAATTTTCATAATCTTCACCTGTTCTCAAGTTAATGCTGTTTTTCTAAATAATCAGTAATAAATCTTGCCTGCACCTTCAATAAATATCATTATAATCTGAGGCAAGCTTTTTTATTGCACTGTTTGTTTACTTCTAAATTTTCTTTAGTGCGTGACTAATTATACAACAAAAATTTTTATTATTCTGTTGCACTCGCAACAATTTAGGTGTATAATATACAATATCTTGTGTTTTAAGTAAATTCAACACACATTATGGAGTGGTTTTTTATGAATGAATTTTCAGTATTTGAAGGGCTATCAAAGTCAGATATAATCGGGCTTCGCGAGTGTTTTACACCAACGTCAAAATCATATGACAGAGGAGACATTATTACAATTTGTTCACAGAATGATGACAAAATTGGAATAATCACTGACGGCATTGTTTATCTTATAACAAACAACTGCGAAGAACAGCGTCGAATACTTGATTTCTATGAAAAAGGCAATGTATTCGGCAGCCGTTTTCTGCCTCCAATATATAATAATCTGTTTTATTTTTCAGCTAAAACAGCCTGCAAAATCGACTTTGTAAATTACAGCAAGCTGATAAACCTATGCAGCAACAGATGCGAAAAACACACGCAGATAATTAACGGACTTATCATAACCACAGCTAAAAAATCTCTTATGCACATTGATATACTTGGTCAACGCACATTAAGAAGCAAGCTATTGACATTTTTCAGATATATGAGCAAAGAAATCATAGGCAAAAGCTTTACAATCCCTCTGCCGTTTTCAGACCTTGCCGACTATCTTGCAGTTGACCGCAGCGCAATGATGCGTGAAATCAAAAAGCTGAATGACGAGAACATTATTCATTCCGACAAAAAGAAAATCACTTTACTTTAAGAGATACAATATATTGATACTGCTCATACAAGGACGCAGCTCAGGTTGTGTCCCTTTTATTTTTACGAAAGCCTAATTATCATATCATAAAATTATTCAGAAATTTTTCTTTGATAACATAATAAAAAAACTTTTGCAAAAACTATTGTGAATAGTTTTTATGTACCGCTAAATATTTTTGACTGACTATGAACGTTTTACTGAATTTAATACGGCAAAATTCCTAAGATTTTTTATAAGTTGTAAATTATGTCCAATATTTTTTGTATTTTAAAATATTTTTTTAATTTTTCTGAATTTTTTTGACCGATTTTGCTTGACTTTGAAAATTTATGTGTTATAATCTAATCAGAGGTGAACAAAAATGCTCACACAAGAACGTTATAAGAAGATATTGGATATATTAAATGAAAAAAATGCAGTTACGGTAACCGAGCTTACTCAAGCTATTGGCGCCTCAGAGTCAACCGTGAGACGTGACCTGAGTGCTCTTGCAGAAATGGGAAAGCTAAATAAGGTTTTCGGCGGTGCAACCTCAATCATACAGAATTCAGGAGTCCTTGAAGATAATGTCAGCAGCCGAGAAAATATTATGAGCGAAGAAAAATCTGCAATAGCTTCATACGCCGCTACATTAATTAACGACAGTGACTTTGTCTATATTGACGCCGGAACAACCACGTCACGGATGATAGACTACATAAGCAACTACAAGGCTACTTATGTAACAAACGGTATTTCTCATGCGAGAAAACTGATTAATAAAGGACTCACAGCTTATATGATAGGCGGCAAAATGAAACCGATTACCGAGGCTGTTGTCGGTGCTGAGGGAATTGCAAACATAAAAAACTTTAATTTTACAAAGACTTTTATGGGCACAAACGGAATAGATATGAAAACAGGCTTTACAACTCCCGATATTGAAGAGGCTCTTATCAAGGAAGCGGCAATCAATAAGAGCTATATGGCTTTCGTTCTTGCGGACCATACAAAATTCGAACGTATATTTCCTGTTACCTTCTCCCCTATTCAAAAATGCTGCATCATTACAGATTCTCTGCCCGACAGGCGTTTTGCCAACGAAACGGTTATAAAGGAGGTAATTAAGTGATTTATACGGTTACGCTCAACCCGTCAATCGACTATATTGTCAGGCTTGATACACTTAAAGCAGGTATAACAAACCGCACAACAAGCGAAGAATATTACTTTGGAGGCAAAGGCATTAATGTTTCCTGCGTTCTTGCAGAGCTTAATATGGAAAGCACCGCCTTTGGATTTACAGCGGGCTTTACAGGTGAAGCCATTGAAAGGGGCATACGCAACGACAAGATAATCACTGACTTCATCAGACTTAAAAACGGAATTTCAAGAATTAATATCAAAATAAAAGCCGGTGAAGAAACCGAAATTAATTGTCAGGGACCTTACATTGAGCAGAGCGAGCTTGAAAGACTGCTTGCAAAGGTTGACAGAATATCTTGCGGCGATACTCTTGTAATAGCAGGCAGTGTTCCAAACACAATGCCTGATGATGTATATGAAAGAATTCTTGAAAGAATAAAGAACAGAGGAGTAAGAATTGTAGTTGACGCAACAAAAAAGCTGCTTCTCAATTCGCTCAAGTACAAACCGTTTTTGATTAAACCAAATCGTCAGGAGCTTTCCGAAATCTTCGGGATTGAGATTAATTCCGAAGAAGAAACGGAATATTACGCAAGAGAGCTTCAAAATATGGGAGCTCAAAACGTTCTTATATCTCTGGGCTCAAAGGGTGCAATGCTAATTGATGAATTCGGAGAAAAACACAAAGCAGGCGTACTCAAAGAAAAGGTCATCAACACAGTAGGCTCAGGCGACTCAATGGTGGCAGGCTTTATTGCAGGCTACGAACAAAAGCACAGCTATCCGTATGCATTAAAATTAGGCAGCGCTTGCGGAAATGCCACAGCATTTCTCAGCGGACTTGCCACAAAAGAAAAAATAAATGAATTGCTCACAACATTTAACAAGGGCATAGCTGAAAACATAAAATAACCGAATATTTCGCTAAAACGAAGTAGGTTTAAGTAAAAATTGCAGAAATGTCGCGCGTATTTCAAAATTTTTACAAAGTAATCTTCCGTATTAGCAGAAATAGAAAGATATTTTAAATTTTCAGATAGCCCCAAATGAAAAGGAGAGAAAACTATGCGTATTACCGATTTACTTAAAAAGAACGGTATATCACTCAATGTCAGTGCATCCGACAAGGGCAAGGCAATCGAAAAACTCGTATCCCTTCACGAGAAATGCGGTAATCTGAAGGATGTTGCGGCATTTAAAGAGGGAATTATCAAAAGAGAAGAAATGGGTACAACCGCAGTAGGTATGGAGGTTGCCATTCCCCACGCAAAGAGTGACGCCGTTAAGGCTCCGGCTCTTACCGCAATCACGGTTCCTAACGGTGTTGACTATGGCGCACCCGACGGTGTTCCCTGCAAGCTGCTGTTTATGATTGCAGCAACAACAGACGGAGATGTTCATCTGGAAGTGCTTGCAAGACTTATGCAGCTGCTTATGGACGAGGAGTTTACAGCAAAATTAAAAGCTGCAACAACTACTGATGAATTTGTGAATATTATTGATACTAAGGAAAAAGAAAAATTCCCTGATGAGCCAAAGGCAGCCGTCAATACAGAAACAGGTTACAGAGTTCTTGCTGTTACAGCTTGTCCTACGGGAATTGCTCACACCTATATGGCTGCCGAGTCACTTGTTAAGGCGGGCGAAAAGCTGGGTATTACAATCAAAGTTGAAACCAACGGTTCCGGTGGGGCAAAAAATGTACTTACAGCAGAAGAAATTGCTAACTGCGACGGTATCATCATTGCAGCCGACAAAAGCGTTAAAATGGCACGTTTTGACGGAAAACCCGTATATTCAACAAAGGTTGCCGACGGCATTCATAAACCCGAAGAACTCATAAACAAAATAATTAACGGAAATGCGGTTGTTTATCACTCTGACAAAAAGTCTGAGGGTTCTGATTCAAGCGGAGAAAAAGAAGGCTCAGGCAGAAAGATTTATAAACATCTGATGAATGGTGTATCGCATATGCTCCCGTTTGTGGTTGCAGGAGGTATCTTCATTGCAATTGCATTCCTTATTGATACAATCGCAGGCTACGGAGCTTCGGGCAGCGGAGATTTTGGTACAATCACTCCTGCCGCTGCATTCTTCAAAACAATAGGAAATTATGCATTCACACTTATGGTGCCGATTCTTGCGGGCTATATCGCAAGGTCAATTGCTGACCGTCCGGGCTTGCTTGTAGGTCTTGTAGGCGGATTTTTGGCAATAAACGGTTCAACCTTTGCACTTCCCGGCGGCGATGTTCCGTCAGGCTTTTTAGGCGGATTACTAGCAGGCTTTGCGGGCGGTTATATGATGCTCGGAATTGAAAAGCTTTGTGACAAGCTTCCTCATTCATTAGAAGGTATTAAGCCTGTTCTTATCTATCCTCTGTTGGGACTTGGCGGCATAGCAATAATTATGTGCGCTGTTAATCCGATTATGGGTGCAATTAATACAGGTATGACAAATGCCCTTACCGCAATGAGCAAAGTAGAAGGACTTATGATTCCTTTATGTGCAATGCTTGCAGCAATGATGGCTATTGATATGGGCGGTCCTTTCAATAAGGCGGCTTATGTATTTGCATCAATAGGTCTGTCGGCAGGAACTGAGGCTTCATATATGATTATGGCTGCTGTAATGATAGGCGGTATGGTTCCTCCGATTGCAATCGCCCTTTCAAACACCTTCTTTAAAAACAGATGGACAAACGAAGAAAAAAAGAATTCTACAGTAAACTATATTATGGGACTTTCATTTATCACAGAAGGTGCAATTCCTTACGCTGCCGGTCATCCGCTTCAGGTTATCCCCTCCTGTATGGTGGGCTCTGCCGTTGCAGGCGCTCTTTCAGCTCTCTTTGGATGTCAGCTTATGGCACCGCACGGCGGTATATTTGTTGTTGCTACTATTATTAACCCACTTATGTATCTTCTTGCGCTTGCAGCAGGTTCAGTTGCCGGTATGCTTATGCTTGCACTTCTTATGAGACCTGTAGGTTCAAAGAAAAAGTAATTCAAAAAATTTAATTCATACGAATAAAATTTTATATAACTAAGTTCTATTCATTAATTATGCTTTCTCAGCTTGCTCAGGCCGGCTGAGGAACAAAAAAATATTACAAAACAAAAAAGGAGAAATCATTATGGTATCAAAACAGCTTACGCTTACTAACGCACAGGGATTTCATATGCGCCCTGCATCAGTACTGGCAACAGCAATGGGAAAATACGCCTGTGATGTAAAAATCAAATTCAACGGAAACGATATAAACGCAAAAAGCCTTCTCAATATCATTGCCGCCTGCATCAAATGCGGAAGCGAAATTGAAGTAATATGCGACGGCGCTGATGAAGAAGCCGCTCTTGCAGAAGCAGTTCAGCTGATTGAGAGCGGACTCGGCGAATAATTGCTGAAAAACAAAACAATCCGGGTACTTAATACTGAATTCCTTTTTTAAAGCCTGACCTATTTTACACAGTGTTTAAGGCATTTAGTATAAGAAAGTGCCAAATTGAGGTGACATAAATGTTTAACGGAACAGCCGCATCCGACGGTATCGGAATTGGCACTGTAATGATTATTGAGGAAAATTCGCTTGACTACACCCCTACAACTGTAACTGATACTGACGCTGAGTCACAGCGTTTCAGAGATGCAGTAGAAGTTTTCTGCAAAAGCACTACAGCTCAAGCTGAGTCGGTAAGAAAATCAACAGGGGACAAGGAAGCTGAAATCCTTGAAGGACATATTCAGATTATCAAAGACCCGTATCTGAGCGGCGAAATTGAAAAGCTTATTGCAGACGGTATGTGTGCAGAGTCTGCTCTTGAACAGATGTGCGATTTATTTATCACAATGTTTTCGGCAGCAGACGACGAGTTAACAAACCAGCGTGCCGCTGATGTTAAGGATATAAAATCGGGCGTCCTAAGCATTCTTTTGGGTGTTCAATCAGTTAAAATCGGCGATGCTCCGAAAGGCACAGTTCTGGTTGCACACGAGCTTACACCGTCTATGACAGCCGATATTGTCAAGGAAAACATTGTCGGCATTATAACCGAAACCGGCGGCAAAACCTCACATTCTGCAATTCTTGCAAGGGCGCTTGAAATTCCTGCTGTATTAAGTGTTGAGAACGCGTCAGAAAAATTTAAGAACGGCGAACAGGTTATTGTTGACGGCAGTGACGGAATAGTAATTTCCAATCCCGATGATGAAAAGATTAAAAGCTACTCGCAAAAGCGTGAGGCCTTTCTGATTGAGCGGCGTGAGCTTGAAAACTACAGAGGAAAAGCAACAATCTCTGAAAGCGGAGAAAAATATGAGCTGTTCTGCAACATAGGCAATCCGGAGGACGCTGTAAAAGCTATTGACGCTGACGGCGAGGGTGTGGGATTGTTCAGGACTGAGTTTCTGTTTATGGACAAAGACGCTGTTCCCACAGAGGACGAGCAGTTTGACGCTTACAAAAAGGCTGCGCTTATCCTCAAAAACAAGCCCTTGATTATACGAACGCTTGACATCGGCGGCGACAAAGCTCTTCCCTATCTCGGACTAAAAAAGGAAGAAAATCCTTTTATGGGATTCAGGGCAATTCGCTACTGTCTTAAAAATGAGGAGCTGTTCACATCTCAGATTAGGGCAATCTTAAGGGCAAGCAAATTCGGGGATATCAGGATTATGTTTCCGCTAATAACTACAATTGACGAGTTTAGGGCAGGCAAACAGCTTGTTGAAAAAGCAAAACTTGAGCTTAAAGCCTCGGATATTGCATTTGATGAAAACATTAAGATAGGAGTAATGATGGAAACCTCCTCGGCAGCCGTTATTGCGGACCTGCTTGCACAGGAAGCCGACTTTTTCAGCATAGGCACCAATGACCTCACGGGTTACACAATGGCTTGTGACCGAGGTAACAGCGATGTTTCATACCTTTACTCGGCATTGCAGCCGAGCGTACTCAGACTTATTAAAAATATAATTGAATGCGGTGTTAAAAACAAAATCCCCGTTGGTATGTGCGGAGAGGCTGCTGCAAATCCAATGATGATTCCTCTGCTGATTTCTTTTGGCCTGACAGAGTTCAGTGTTTCGGCACCTTCTGTATTAAGAGTGAGAAAAACAATCTCCGGCTGGAACAAGCAAAAGGCAGATGAGATTGCGGCAAAAGCAATGTCCTTTGCTACAGAAAAAGAAGTTACTGATTACCTGAGTACAGTAATTTAATCTTATAGCTCATAGCAAAGCTTAATTTAAATAATTCAGGACATATCCGAAAATTATTTAATACATCATAAGAAAATCCTGTTGTTTATAACAACGGGATTTTCAGCTTTGTTGATAAACCAAATTATTGTTTGCAGTAAGCCTAAATAGTCAAATCGAGCAGATATCTTAAATAAAAAGGCGGTTGCCTAAAAATCAGTTGCTTTTCGTTTTCAAATGGTGTTATCCCTTTTCCTAAACAATCGGAGTGTTTCCTTTTGCGAATCTTTTCTTACTCATTCTCATATAAATTATAACCAATCTGCACCTCTTTACTTTTCAAAACAAAAACACCCTGTAACGGTTATAAAATCACCGTACAGGGTGTTTAATATTACAATAAAAATTATTTAGAAAGAAGTTTCTTTATTCTCTCCACAGCTTCAATCGTATTCTCCCTGTCGCCAAACGATGTCAGACGAAAATATCCTGCACCGTTTTCACCAAAGCCTTCGCCCGGAGTACCAACAACGTTAGCTTCATTAAGCAGAAGGTCAAAGAACTCCCAGCTTCCCATATTATTCGGGCATTTAAGCCAGATATATGGTGAATTTTTGCCGCCCGTGTAATAGATGCCAAGCTCATCAAGTGCAGAAGAGATAATTCTTGCATTCTCCTGATAATAGGCAATGTTCTCCTTAATCTGCTTCTGTCCTTCTTCACTGAATACGGCAGCTGCCGCACACTGTACAGGCCACGAAACACCGTTGAACTTTGTTGCCTGTCGGCGGTACCACGTTGCATAGATGTTATGTCCGTCACGTTCAAGCTCCTTAGAAATTACAGTGTAACCGCAGCGTGTGCCGGTAAAGCCTGCTGTCTTGGAGAGCGAACACATCTCAATTGCACACTTGCGCGCACCCTCAATTGCAAAAATTGAGCGAGGTAAATCCTCTGTAATAAATGCCTCATAAGCACAATCATAAAGAATAATTGCATCGTTTTTAATCGCATAATCAACCCATAGCTTAAGCTGCTCGGCAGTATATGCAGATCCTGTTGGATTATTAGGTGAACAAAGGTAGATAATATCAGCCTTTATACTGTCGTCGGGAAGTGCCGCAAAACCGTTTTCCTGATTGGAAGCAGCATATACAATCTCTCTGCCTGCCATAATATTTGAGTCAACATACACAGGGTAAACCGGATCTGTAACAAGTACAATATTGTCCTTGTCAAATATGTCGCCAATGTTACCGCAGTCTGACTTTGCACCGTCAGATACAAACACTTCATCAGCAGCTACATTAACACCAAAGCTCTTATAATAATCAGAAATAGCCTGTCTGAGGAACTCGTAGCCCTCATAGTCGGGATAACCCTTGAAGGTTTCCTTATGAGCGAGATCCTCGGCACCCTTCTTTAATGCCTCAATAACAACAGGAGCAAGCGGAAGTGTTACGTCGCCGATACCAAGCTTGATTACCTTTTTGTCAGGATGAGCTTCTATATATGCATTTGTTTTCTTTGCAACATCGGCAAAAAGATAGTTGGGTACAAGATTATCAAAATTCTTATTAATTTTCAATTAAAACAAATCCTTCCTTATTTTTATGTGCTGTATCCATTTATTATTATCCAAGTGAAGCCTTAATAAATTCTCTGAACAGAGGATGTGCACGATTTGGACGAGATTTAAACTCAGGATGATACTGAACGCCTACAAAGAAACGTTTATCGGGGATTTCAACAGCTTCCACAAGAAGTCCGTTTGGTGAAGTACCGGTAATTTTCATACCCGCATTCTCAATTTCTTCCCGATAATCATTATTAAACTCATAACGATGACGATGACGTTCGGAAATCTCGGTCTTTCCGTACGCTTTTTCCATCATTGAGCCTTCTTTTATCACACAGGGATAAGCACCGAGTCTCATTGTGCCGCCCATATCCTCAATGCCGAGCTGTTCGGGCATAAGGTCAATAACATTGTGCTTGCCCTGAGGAGCAAACTCGCCGCTGTTAGCGTCATCATATCCTAAAACATTCTTTGCAAAATCAATAACAGCAGTCTGCATACCGAGACAAATTCCAAGGTAAGGAATATCGTGCTCACGCGCATACTTTGCAGCTATGACCTTGCCCTCAACGCCTCTGTCACCAAAGCCGCCCGGAACAAGAATGCCGTCAACGTCACCCAACAGTTCGTCAGCTTTATACTTTGTGATAAGCTCGCAGTCAACCCACTTAATTTCAACCTCTGCCGAATTCTCATAACCTGCGTGGCGGAGTGCCTCGGCAACCGAAAGATAGGCGTCGTGAAGAGCAACATACTTGCCGCATAGGGCAATTTTACACTTCTTGGTGCGATTATCTATTCTTTCGAGCATTTCCTCCCACTCAGAAAGATCAGGAGTTGTATTACGATCAAGGTTAAGCTCACGGCAAACGACATCCGAAAAATTGCTTTTTTCAAGCATAAGCGGCGCTTGATAGAGTGTGGGTAGTGTGATGTTTTCAATTACACAGTCGGACTTCACATTGCAGAAAAGTGCAATCTTGTCAAATATACTCTCTTCAAGCGGCTCGTCACAGCGCAGAACAATAATATCGGGGTTAATACCAAGCGAACGCAGCTCTTTAACAGAATGCTGAGTAGGCTTAGACTTATGCTCCTCGCTGCCCTTAATATAAGGAACAAGGGTAACATGGATAAAAATACTGTTCTCCCTGCCCACTTCAAGAGACACCTGACGTATAGCTTCAAGAAAAGGCTGGCTTTCAATATCGCCTACTGTACCGCCGATTTCTGTAATAACAACATCAGCATTTGTTTTTTCACCAACGTTATATATAAATGACTTGATTTCATTTGTGATATGAGGAATTACCTGAACGGTTTTTCCAAGATAGTCACCATGGCGTTCTTTTTCAAGTACATTGGAATAAACCTTTCCTGTTGTGAGATTGGAATATTTATTAAGGTCCTCGTCAATAAAGCGTTCATAGTGACCGAGGTCAAGGTCAGTTTCTGCCCCGTCATCAGTAACAAAAACCTCTCCGTGCTGATAAGGGCTCATTGTGCCGGGGTCAACATTTATGTACGGATCCAGCTTTTGTGCCACAATTTTAAGTCCTCTTGCCTTGAGAAGACGTCCGAGAGAAGCTGCTGTAATTCCTTTTCCAAGTCCTGAAACAACACCGCCTGTAACAAAAATATACTTTTTTGCTTTCTTTTGCTTTGTAATTTCCACAGCTTACACCTCAACTTTTCCATCAAATACTTTTTCGGCATTACCTGTCATATAGACTGTTTCATCGGTATAGTTTATGATAAGGTCGCCGCCCTTAAGCTTAATTTTGATGTCTTCACCCTTCTTGCAGAAGCCGTTTTCACATGCCGCAACAGCAACTGCACAGGCGCCTGTGCCGCAAGCCCAAGTCTCGCCTGAGCCGCGCTCCCATACTCTCATCTTGATTGTATGGTCGTCAAGCACTGTAACAAATTCTGTATTTACTCTTTCGGGGAACAGATTATTAAACTCAAATTCAGAACCGATTTTCTCTATATCAAGATTATCAATATCGTCCATAAATACAACACAGTGTGGGTTACCCATTGATACACAGGTGATGTTGTAGTCCTTGCCCTCAATGCTTACAGGCTCGTTTACAACCTTTTCTTTGTTGATTGCAACGGGAATTTCCTTTGGTTCAAGAATAGCCTTGCCCATATCAACTCTGAGGCGTGTAACCTCTCCGTCTGTGGTGTATGCCTTAAGGCTCTTGATTCCGCTAAGAGTTTCGATTGTTATTTCGTCCTTTTCTTCAACATCAATCATACCGTGATCATAGAGGAACTTGCCCACGCAACGGATTCCGTTACCGCACATTTTGCCCTCTGAACCGTCACGATTATACATCTTCATCTTTGCATCAGCAACATCTGAAGGACACACAAGAATAATACCGTCTCCGCCGATACCGAAGTGTCTGTCTGAAAGTCTTACCGCAAGTGCCTCCGGGTTATTAATTTCCTGGTCAAATGTACTGCAATAGATATAGTCGTTGCCGATACCCTGCATCTTTGTGAATTTTAACATTAATTTTTTCTCCCTCATATTGTTAATATCAATAAGCTCTGTGCTGTGTTGCGAGTAGTGGCTCTTGAGGCAGTCCGCAAGAGCATTTGCCGTGTCAAGAGACGTAAGACAAGGAATATTTCTCTCAACAGTCTTTCTGCGGATTTTAACAGAATCTCGTGAAGGTATTCTGCCCTTTGCCGAGGTTGAGATAACATACTGGATTTTGCCTGACCCAATAAGAGTAATTGTGTTATCGGTAGTGGATTCGTGGATTTTATTTACCTTAACAGCGTCTATGCCGTATTTTGTAAGAACATCGGCAGTACCTTGAGTTGCATATATTGTAAAACCAAGGTCATAATATTTCTTGGCAATTTCTCCGATTTCCGATTTATCGGAGTTACGAACGGTGATAAAGACGCCGCCTTTTTTCTTCATCTTGTAGCCTGCACCGATAAGCCCCTTATAAAGCGCCTCCTCAAGTGTGCCTGCAATACCAAGCACCTCGCCGGTTGATTTCATTTCCGGTCCGAGGTGATTATCAACATTAATAAGCTTTTCAAAGCTGAATACAGGCACCTTAACGGCTATGTAAGGGCTTTTTCTGTAAAGGCCGGTGCCGTAGCCCATATCTTTGAGCTTTTCACCGAGCATTGCTCTTGTGGCAAGGTCAACCATAGGAACACCCGTAACCTTGCTTATATAAGGAATTGTTCTTGAAGAACGCGGATTAACCTCAATTACATACAATTCATCATTGTAGATGAGGTATTGAATATTTACAAGACCCTTCGTTCTCAGCTCGATAGCAAGATTTTTTGAGCTTTCAATTATGGTCTGAGTCATTTCATCAGACAGATTCCACGCCGGATAAACTGCAATAGAGTCACCCGAATGAACTCCTGCACGTTCAATATGCTCCATAATTCCGGGGATAAGGATGTCCTCGCCGTCACAGATTGCGTCAACCTCCAACTCCGTACCCTGAAGATACTTATCAATAAGAATGGGGTTTTCAATATTCTGAGCAAGAATAATTGCCATATATTCCTTTACATCTGCTTCATTAAAGGCGATAATCATATTCTGACCGCCGAGCACATATGAAGGACGCAAAAGAACAGGATAACCTATTTTAGACGCAACGCCAAGAGCCTCGTCAGTTGTCATAACAGTTACGCCCCTTGGACGCTTAATGTTGTACTTTTCAAGCAGTTCATCAAAACGCTCTCTGTCCTCTGCCATATCAATTGCATCATATGATGTGCCGAGGATATTTACTCCGCTGTCGCTTAAGAATTTTGTAAGCTTGATAGCGGTCTGTCCACCAAAAGCAACAACAACCCCAAAAGGCTTTTCGGTCTTGATAATGCCCATAACATCTTCAGTTGTGAGCGGCTCAAAGTAAAGCCTGTCCGCTGTATCAAAGTCTGTCGAAACAGTCTCAGGATTGTTATTTACGATAACAACGTCATAGCCTGCCTTTTTGAGTGCCCACACACAGTGAACGGAGGCATAGTCAAATTCAATGCCCTGACCGATTCTGATAGGACCTGAGCCGAATACAATAACTGTCTTTTTATCGCTCTTACGAGAATTTATAAAATTCTCTGCCTCGTTTTCCCTATCAAAGGTTGAGTAAAAATACGGAGTCTCAGCCTCAAATTCGGCAGCACAGGTATCAACCATTTTAAACACAGGCACAAGAGGATTTGTAACCTTCTGCCCGGAAATTTCTTCAATTGTCTTGTCAAGAAATCCTTTGTTCTTGGCGCGAACGTAAAGCTCCTCTGTAAGCTTGCCCTGAGCAAGCTCTTTTTCTATTGAAATAAGATTCTTTAACTTTTCAAGGAACCATTCGTCAATCAATGTAATTTCGTGAATCTGCTCAACTGTAATTCCTCTCTTGAGTGCCTCATATACACAGAAAATTCTTCTGTCGTCACACACACTGAGTCTGTCATAAACAGATGCATTTGAAAAGTCTGCAAATTCCTTATCATTAAGAGTATTGTGGGATATTTCAGCCCCCCTCACAGCCTTCATAATAGCCTGTTCAAATGTTGGGGCAATAGCCATAACCTCGCCTGTAGCCTTCATCTGAGTGCCCAGGTCACGCTTTGCATATACAAATTTATCAAAAGGCCATTTGGGGAATTTTACAACAACATAGTCAAGCGCAGGTTCAAAACAAGCGTATGTTGTACCCGTAACGGCATTTTTAATTTCATTTAAGGTATAACCGATTGCAATTTTTGCCGTAACCTTTGCAATAGGATAGCCGGTAGCCTTTGAAGCCAGAGCAGATGAACGGGATACACGAGGATTAACCTCAATTACAGCATATTCAAAGGTCTCAGGATTGAGCGCAAACTGACAGTTACATCCACCCTCAACCTTGAGAGCAGAAATAATGTCCAGAGCCGCGCTTCTCAGCATCTGATATTCCTTATCGGCAAGAGTAACTGTAGGAGCAATTACGATTGAATCTCCCGTATGTACACCTACAGGGTCAAAGTTCTCCATTGAGCAGACGGTAATAACATTGCCTTCACCGTCACGCATAACCTCGTACTCAACTTCTTTCCACCCCGAAATACACTTCTCAACAAGCACCTGAGTAATGGGAGAAAGCTCAAGACCGTTTGAAGTGATTTCCCTAAGCTCTTCCTCATTGTTAACAATTCCGCCGCCTGTACCGCCAAGAGTAAAAGCCGGACGAATAATTACCGGATAGCCGATTTCATCTGCAAACTTAACGGCAGCTTCAACGTCATTGACAACCAACGATGGAATGACCGGCTGACCTATTTCAAGCATTGTGTCCTTAAAGAGCTGTCTGTCCTCAGCCTTATCAATTGTTTCAGGGTTTGCTCCCAAAAGCTGAACGTTATATTTATCAAGGAATCCTTCCTTTGCAAGCTGCATGGAAAGTGTAAGACCTGTCTGACCGCCAAGCGTTGGAAGCAGACTGTCAGGACGTTCCTTTATGATAATTCTCTTCACAGTTTCAAGTGTAAGAGGTTCTATATAAATTTTGTCTGCCATTGCATTGTCGGTCATAATTGTAGCAGGATTTGAGTTTACAAGTATAACCTCAAGTCCCTCTTCCTTAAGTGCACGGCATGCCTGAGTGCCAGCATAGTCAAACTCAGCAGCCTGACCTATAACAATAGGGCCGGAGCCGATTACCATAACTCGTTTTATATTCTTTTTGAGTGGCATAAAATCATTCCTTATCAAAATTTATCTATAGTTACGTTTAGTTATGTATCTTTACTTGTTATCCTTAATCAGCTTTATAAAACGGTCGAACAAAAATGCCGTGTCACGCGGACCTCCGCATGCCTCAGGATGGAACTGCACAGAAAATGCAGGCATATCAGTATATGTAACGCCCTCGCAGGTATTGTCGTTTCCGTTTACAAAGCTCACCTTACCGTTTGACGGCATACTGTCGCTTACAACTGCATATCCGTGATTTTGCGAGGTAATATAAACTCTGCCGGTTTCAAGCTCCTTAGCAGGCTGGTTTGCTCCTCTGTGGCCGTATTTAAGCTTTTCGGTCTTTGCTCCCTGAGAAAGAGCCAACAGCTGATGTCCAAGACAAATGCCGAAGGTTGGAATTTTGTATTCACAAAGTTTTTTGAGCTCTTCAATAATCTGAATATTTGCAGAAGGGTCTCCCGGACCGTTTGAGAGCATAATTCCGTCGGGGTTCATTGCTTTAATCTGTTCGGCTGTTGTGTCGGCAGGAACAACGGTTACATTGCAACCGCGCTTTACAAGCTCTCTGCCGATGTTGTGTTTGGCGCCAAAATCCATTAATACAACATTAAACTGTGGATTCTCAGCCTTGAATTCCTGAGCTGCACTTGAGGTTGTTGACTCTACAGCGTCAGTGATTACATAATTCTTTATATCATTAAGAAGACTGTCGGAAACCTCATTTGAATACGCAATACGGCAATTAAGCACACCATATTCACGTACAATTCTTGTCAATGCACGTGTGTCTATTCCGTATATGCCCGGAATTCCCGCTTCTTTTAAAAAGGTGTCAAGATCACCCTCGCAACGGAAGTTGGAAGGAGCTTGGCACCATTCTCTAACAATATAACCCTTAAGCGCAGGAGACTTACTCTCAAAATCAGAGGGAATTATTCCGTAGTTACCAATTAAAGGGAATGTTTGAATAACCACCTGACCAAAATAACTTGGGTCGGTGAGTGTTTCAAGATAACCGGTCATTGCAGTAGTAAAGACCAGCTCTCCTGTAGTTTCCCTTTCGGCACCAAATGCCCTGCCTTCAAATACTGTACCGTTTTCCAGAATTAAGTATGCCGTTCGGCTCATAAAAACACATTCCTTTCAGAAATAGTAATCAGTTCTCATAGGTTTTGATAACCTGCTTGGCAATTTGCAGCTTACTTATCCGCAAGTCCATTGCCTGCTTTTCAAGATAGCGATGCGCCTGCTCCTCAGTCATATGAAGGCAGGTAATAAGCAAGAGCTTTGCTCGGTTGATAACCTTCATATCCTCAACCATATGCTTGAGCTTGGTGTTCTCCTCAGTCACCCTGAGCATACGTGTTTTGAAGCATTCCGTAAATTGCAGATAATGGTGAAACAAATGCCTGTTAATCGGCTTGGCAATAACCAAAACACCCTGCTCCATAAGAATATCATACACCTCGTCAGCGTTCTTCTGAGGAACAATGATAACCACACACGCTCTTGTAACAAGGGCAAAGTGCTTTGCAAGCTCAATACCGTTTTCTTCAAACAGCGGAGCGTTAATGCAGATTAAATCAAACTCATCCTTCCCCGCCATATCGTAAGCAGCGTCAGCATTATTTGCTACAGAAATAAGGGTAAACCCCTCACTGCGAAGCAACTCGGAAAGTGACGCAGAGCTCTTTTCGGAATGTGAAATCAACAATGCTTTTTTCACACATATCACCATCGCTATATTGTATCATTCATCATCATATTGTACAAGATTTGCTGTAATTCTAATTTACATAAAAGAATTAAAGAAAGATTTTTTAGATTTCGTGTCTAAACACCAAAACTGCTATATATACCGAATTAGAATTATGTATTTCATATGATTATTTTTTTGATTATTTTTTAGGTGTAAATAAACCTATTTTCCCCTATAATTCTGCAATAGCATAATTTATAAAATATGCTTCATAGAATATAATCTCCCGTAAATTCCGGATACCTCCTCTAAATTCTAAAAATATGGGTATTGCAAAAATGAAAAAATAGTGTTATTATATCAAAAGATAACACACTGACGAAGAGAGTAACTCTCAGGACAACGTTTCAGAGAATATGCGCCGCGGCTGAAAGCGCATTACGGAATACTGATTGTGAAGTTCACTTCCGAGTGGTGAGGCTGAATGACGTAGCGTTTTGCTATGTCCTGTAGGTTTCAACGGCTGACACCGTTATATGTCGAGGAAGTGACAGCTTCTAAAGTGTCTGTATTCATTTTGATTATACAGAAATCAGGGTGGTACCGCGGATTTTTCGTCCCTGCGTAGATTTTACGCAGGGACTTTTATATTTTTACGGAGGTATTTATGGACGAAAAAATCATTAATCTCAGAGATGAAATCAAATTAAAACTTGCCGAAACCACAAATCTTATCGACCTTGACAAAATCAGGGTTGCGTATCTCGGCAAAAAAGGCAGCATTACTGCTCTTTTAAAGGGCATGAAAAACCTTTCTGTTGAAGAAAAGAAGGTTTTCGGCGCAGATGTAAACCTGCTAAAAACTTTTGCCGCAGAAAAAATTGAAGAAAAGGTTTCAGAACTAAAGGAAAAGGAAATTCAGAGAGAAATTGCTGCTATGCCGCAGTTTGACATAACGGCTCCGTCAGACCTTTCAAGAGGCTCATATCATCCTATTACTCTTGTTCAGCGTCAATGCGAATCTATCTTTAAATCAATGGGATTTGAAATTGAGGACTATTCCGAGGTAGTTACCGATTATGAATGCTTTGAAGCCCTTAACATACCAAAACATCATCCGGCACGTGATATGCAGGACACCTACTATCTTGAAAACGGTCAGCTGCTCAAATCTCATACATCGGCTGCTCAGAATGCAATACTTAAAAAGTACGGCAAAAACCTTATAGAAAACGGTGCTCCTATTAAGGCAATCTTCCCGGGCAGATGCTTCCGCAATGAGGCAACCGACGCCTGCCACGAAAATACATTCTTCCAGATGGAAGGTATTATGGTAGATAAGGATATTTCCATTTCCAACCTTATCTTCTTTATGAAAACTATGCTGTCCGAAGTATTCCAAAAGGATATTAACGTCAGACTTCGTCCGGGCTTCTTCCCCTTTGTGGAACCGGGCTTTGAGCTTGACATAAGCTGTCTTATCTGCGGCGGTAACGGATGTCCGTCCTGCAAGCACTCCGGCTGGCTGGAGCTTTGTCCCTGCGGCATGATTCATCCTAATGTCCTGCGGGAAGGCGGCATTGACCCTGAAAAATACACGGGCTTTGCGTTCGGTCTCGGACTTACAAGACTTGCAATGATGAAATACGGAATAAAGGACATTCGTGATTTGAACAGCGGCAATCTTAAAGCGCTTTCTCAGTTTACGGACGACGAGGAATAAGGGAGGAAAAATTATGTTTTTATCAATGAACTGGATTCAGGACTTTGTTGACCTCAGCGGTCTTGACAAGGTTGAGCTTATACATCAGTTTTCTCTTTCTACCGCAGAGGTTGAAAATGAAATTTTTTATAAAGGCTCTGATTTAAGCGGTGTTGTTGTTGCTGAAATCAAGTCAGTCGAAAACCATCCAGAATCAAAAAAGCTGCACCTTCTTAAGGTTGACGCAGGCGAAAACGAGCTTACCGATGTTGTGTGCGGAGCACCGAACGTAAGGGTAGGTATGAAAACTGCCTTTGCAAAAGTCGGCGCAAAAATCGGTGAAATAACAATTTCACCACGCCCTTTGGCAGGCTATATGTCAAACGGTATGTGCTGCTCAGAAGCTGAAATCGGTATTTCTGATGATAACTCAGGCATTATGGAAATTACAGATGACCTTCCGAACGGCACTGATTTAAAGAGTATTTATGAGATTGACGATATTATCTTTGAGGTTGACAATAAATCTCTCACAAACCGCCCCGACCTCTGGGGACACTACGGCATTGCGAGGGAATTCGCCGCACTTTCCGGCAGAAAGCTTAAACCTCTTGACGTTGAGGATTTAACAGCTTATAACGAGCTAAAAAAGATTGATATGAAAATTGAGGATTCACTCTGTCAGCGTTACAGCTGCATACAGGTTGAAAATGTAACACGTCACATAAGCCCTGTAAATATGAGGATTCGCCTTTACTACTGCGGTATGAGAGGTATTAACTTCCTTGCCGACCTCACAAACTACCTTATGCTTGAGATGGGGCAGCCTATGCACGCTTTTGACTCGCGCAAGGTGGAAAAAATCAGAATCAAACGTTTTGATAATCCGTTTGTATTCCGTACACTTGACGGTATAGACAGAAGTATTGATGAAAATACACTTATGATTTGCAACGGCGATACCCCTGTTGCAATTGCAGGCATTATGGGCGGTCTTGATTCCGAGATTGTTGACGATACAACTACTCTCACACTTGAATCTGCAACATTTAACGCAGTTTCAGTCCGCAAAACAACAGTACGTCTTGCACACAGAACAGACGCCTCAATAAGATATGAAAAATGTCTTGACCCTGAAAACACAGTTGTTGCAATCGGAAGGTTTTTAAATCTTTTAAAGAAATATGATGACGGCGTTCAGGTAGTATCCTCACTCACAGATGAATACGCATTCCGATATGATACCGTTACTCTTGATTTTGACAAGGCATATGTTGACCGCTACACAGGTATTGCGATTGACAACGACACAATTGTAAAGACCCTTACAAGCCTAGGGTTCAAGGTAACCTTTAAAGACGGTAACTTCTCCGTTGTTGTTCCTTCTTGGAGAGCAACAAAAGACGTTACAATCAAGGCTGACATCATTGAAGAAATTACCCGTATCTACGGCTATGACAACTTTGATATAAACACCACTCGTTCTCCCCTCTACCCTGTAAGAACAACAATAGTTAAGAACAATGAGGATAAAATCAAAGATATTCTTGTAAAAAAATACAATCTCCACGAGCTCCACTCATACGTATGGGCTTATAATGACGAGCTTAAAGCTCTGGGAATTCCTGTGGAAGAAAATATTAAGCTTGCAAATGCCACAAATCCAAACATCGAAACTATCAGAAATTCAATAATTCCGACGCAGCTCTGTCAGATTAAGAACAACACATCATTTGCTTCTGACTTCGGCATTTTTGAAATCGGCAGAGTCGTAAACGGCGTAAACGAAAACAACCTTTGCGTTGAAAATAAAAAGCTCGCAATTACACTTTTCAGCAAAACCAAGGACATCAAAACACTTTATTTTGGTCTGAGAGATATTCTTGCCGTTATCACAAGCGACATCAAGCACGCCAAACTTTCATTCAAGGCCGCAGAGACAGCTCACAGCTATGAGCACCCCGTAAACCTAAACGAAATAATTCTTGACGGCAAGGAAATCGGAAGAATAGGAATTGTTCATCCTGTTGTCGGCAGGAAGATTGATAAAAAGGCAAATATTGTATTTGCTGAAATTGACGTCAATGCATTTGCAAATTCAAAGGACAACGGAATTACTTATGAGGAACCTTCAAAATTCCCGCCTATTGATTATGACCTCAGTCTTGAATTGCCAAAGGGCGTATTTTACGATAAGCTTACATCCTGCTGGGCTGACGAAGGAAAAGAAATTCTTAAAAACACGAAAATTGTTGACACCTATGACACAGAGACGGTTCACAGCATAACAATACGATTCGAGTTTTCTTCAAACGAGAGAACCCTTTCATCTGCTGAGGTTCAGGAGATTATGGACAGAGTTATCAGCAATCTTTCTTCTATAGGCGTAAACCTGCGATAATATTCAGTACAAACTGTGGGGTCTTTTGATTCCGCAGTTTTTGTTCAAAAGCACTTGAATTATTAATAAATTTATATTATAATAATTTATACATATTATTTGGGAGGTGTTTCAGTATGTTGGATAAAACAATGATTTTTTCACTCGGTGAAGAAAAGGACGACCTGATTAAAAGCAGCCTTACAATAGTTTATGACGCTCTCAGGCAAAAAGGTTATAATCCTATTAATCAGATTGTGGGTTATATTCTGAGCGAAGACCCCACATACATTACAACCTATAACAATGCTCGCAATATTATCAGCAAAATTGACCGTGACGACTTGCTTGAAGCACTTGTAAAATCATATCTTGATATATAAGAAAGGACGATAGCCCGTGGCAGATACAAAAAAAGCAACACAGGAATTTCAGACATACAAGGGCAAACCTCTTGTTCGCTGCAAGGATGAAATTTACTACGGAGATATGGCTGAACCATATGTTATCAGAATGCAGATAAAGTCCACAAAAAAAGAGGGAGATATTGAGCTTGCCGACAGAATTATTGTTCAGCTTATCGCTACTGATCCCGACCTTTCACCAAGAAAGCAGCTTGTAAAAACAAGTGAGAAAAACGGTATGTTCCTCGCTATGGATCTTGCTGACATATGGCTTGAAAGAGCATTAAAAAACAAAATCTGATTTTTAACAGAGCACAACCCTTTGGGTTGTGTTTTTTGTTAAGTTGAGAGCCTCTGCTCACAATTCTATAAGATAACACAGTTGTTGTTTATTACATTGAATTTTTTATTTTAATATATGTTGAACCAATAATTTTAAGAAAATATTGACAACGGAAGCTTTCTGATATATAATCCAGTTAATTAGACGATTATCTAATTAACTAACAAATAATTTAAAGTACTGTAAAAATACAATACACAAAAGAAAAAGGAGACATATAATGGGTGACGTATGGAAGGCGCTTGCTGACCCTACCAGACGAAAAATTCTTGAGCTGCTCAAAAAGCAGGATATGAATGCAGGCGACATTGCCGCAAAATTCAACATGACAAAACCGTCAATCAGCAATCATCTCAACATTTTAAAGCAGGCTGACTTGGTTAATTCGGAAAAACAAGGACAAAACGTAATTTATTCACTTAAAACAAGCGTACTTGAAGATATTCTGAGTATGCTTTCAAACCTTGCAGGAAGAGAGGAAAAATAGTATGAAAAAGTTCATATATCTTATAATCTCAGTCATTAATGCCGGAATAATGGCGCTCTATCTTTCACTATCCCCTGTAAACACTATTCCTATGCATTTGAACTTTTCAGGAGACATTGACAGATACAGTTCAAAATGGGAGCTGCTCGGCATTATGTGCATTCTAGTTGTATTTGGATTGATTTATGCAATTGTTGAAGCTTTTAGAAAATATATGGGTCTCAAAAGCGACAACAAGAAATATGCTGACAAAATTATTGCCGCAATTTTTGTTTTTCTTTTGATTATGTTTTGGTTTATGTCAATTTTAATCATTCATAATACTGTATCTGCTAATATAAACACGAGCACGAACAGTGCCTTAGGTATTATTGACATTTTTCCGTCAACCTTAATTGCATTGCTGGGAGTGTCAATAGTATTCATCAGCAATATACTGCCAAAAATTAAGCAAAATGATGCATTTGGAATAAGAACACGAGCAACTACAAGCAGCGAATATGTGTGGAAAAAGACTCACCGACTCGGCGCATACACCGGTGTATTCGGCGGACTTGCAATGATAATATGCGGCATTATAGGCTATGCAGTCAAAAACAGCGGTATGGTTATGCTTTATGTAGGTATTGGAATTATGCTTATTTCTCTTGTAATAATACCTGCTATCTATGCACAAATTTTGTACCGCAGAGAACTCAAAGATTTTAAATAAAAAATTGAGATGTATTTTAAAACCAGCACTTTTTTAATAAATAGAGAGACTCACAAAACGCTCCGCCTGAATTATAAGGCGGAGCGTTTATGCTAAAATCCAAATATAATCATACAAATTCCTATCAGCAATGGCTGGTGCGCAAGATAAATCCACAAACTGTATCTTCCGATAAATCCAAGCATGGGTACTCTGACCCTGAATACATCATCAAATTTAACCTTCTTCACGCATCTCCAAAAGAAATATCCCGCTAAAAACAAAAATATCCACGGAATCAGCGGAAAGAAATCGGTAGATACAAAATCCGCAGACGGAAAGCCCAGAAAAGCCGCATACTTAAAACCATAGAGCCAATCAGGCAGCTCGAACAGTCTAAAGGCAAACACACCCATATATCTTTGAGGAATTCCGTAAGTAAGCGCAAAAATCACAAGCGATAGGGCTATCCCGACAAAGGGCTGTACCCTTTCAAGATATTCACGCAATGCCTGACATATGAGCATTGTACAGCCGATAAAGTTCAGTATGCCAAACCATACTGCTTGCTGAGGCATTACAAGCGTCGTGACAGCAGTCACGACAAAGCCGCATAAATTCACAATTATACCCCGCCTGTATGCACGGCGTGAAAAATTGAACGAGACGCCGGAAATCACGATAAATGAAACACAGATAAAACGTTCCCAAACTACCGAAAGCGGATGAAAATACCATCCGCTGTTAAGTCCGTATATTTCAAAAATATCGTACAAAAAATGGAATACTACCATATTAAGTACCGAAAATCCGCGCAGAGCGTCTATCAAATAATATCTCTGTTTATCTTCTTTTTGAGAAATTTGCATTATTTATTCCTTTTCATCTTAATCATAAAAAATACAATCGCAACAGTGAGCAGCGCTACGGCATAGCCGATTACCCACCAAAGGTCAGGGAAAATGCTTTCATATTCGCCTGCAAGCGCATAGCGTGCAGCATTTACAGCATGAGCAAACGGTAGCGCATTTGCAAGGTCTTCAAACCAGCCGCCCACAAGTGCAGTATCAAACCAAATGTTTGAGAACCAGGCAGAAAGGTTTGTAAGCAGCGCTCCGCAAATTCCGCCGACTGCCTTTTCATTTAGAAGCGTGCCGCAAAGCAGACCGAGCGCAATAAATACAAGCGCTACAGGAATATTCACAACAATTGCAATCAGAATATTTATGCCGAATTCAAGTCCAAAGCACAGAGCAACTATGTAGCACACGGCACTCTGAGCAATTGCCATTGGAATAAGCGGCAAGGTGTAGCCGAGGATAAACTCATAGGCCTTAATCGGTGATGTGAACAAACGCATCATAAAGCTTGTAATCTTATCCTTCGAAATCAACTGAGCCGAAAATAGCGCAATAAAGCTGAGACCAAATACCGAAATACCGGGAGTAAGCTGCTTTATACTGAACATTCCAATAGTTGAAGCCGCCTCTTCAGGCAGGCTTTTGTTTATTGCTGTCAGCAAAAGTAAAAGTACAAGGGGAAATCCAATGCCAAATGACAATGTAATCGGGTCGCGCAAAATTTCCTTTGTGTTTCTCAAGCCAAAAACATTTGTCCTCATTACAACGCACCTCCATTGCCGATTTTTACAAAAGCCTCTTCAAAGTCATCTGTGCCCGCAAGAGTCTTTAGCTCATTTGCTGTTCCCTCTGCCCTTAACACACCCTTTGTCATAATTCCTATTTTGTCAGAAAGATTTTCGGCTTCCTCAAGATAATGAGTGGTAAGTATAATGGTAATCCTGCCTTTGAGCCTTGATATCACTTTCCAAAGCTCGCGTCGTGCAAGCACATCAAGACCAAGCGTTGGCTCGTCAAGAAATAGTATTTCAGGCTCGGTTATAAGTGCCATTGCAATGCTGAGCCGTCTTTGCCAGCCTCCCGAAAGAATTTTTGCCTTACTCTTTGCAATCTCTGCCATATCGAATTGCTCAATTATTTCCTGAGCTTTTTGCTTTGCGCTTTTTTTGTCAAAGCCGTAAATTCGAGCAATAAATTCAAGGTTTTCACGCACGGTAAGCTTTTCAGCAACTGCTGTCTCCTGCGGTGAAACGCCAATGATTTTCTTAACCTTCTGCGTACTGCTTATAATGCTTCCGCCATGCAAAAGTGCGTCGCCGCTTGTAGGAGGAATAAGGCACGAAAGCATTTTTATTGCAGTTGATTTGCCTGCTCCGTTTACGCCGAGCAAAGCGTAAAGCTCACCCTTTTTTACTGTAAGATTGAGATTATTAACAGCAATGTTTTCTTTATATTTTTTTGAAAGGTTACGTGTTTCAATTGCCAACATAGTGTACTCCTTAGATATATTTGTTAAATTCTGCCTTTTATAACATCATTGAACTTTGCAAGTGCAATACCGCCCTGCTGTGTATCTCCCAGAACAATCAGTCTGTCACCCGCTTCTATATCAAACACTTTTCTGGCATGCTTTGGTATAACTACCTGTCCCCTTTCACCTACCTTCACAATGCCGAAAACATATTTGCCGTCAACATTATTTTCGATAACGTCTTCCTCCTCAAAGGAGTAATTTATCAGATTGTCAACAGTTATTCCGAAAATTATAGCAATCTCCTGACATTTGATTATATCAGGAAGCGTATCTCCGTTTTCCCACTTGGCAACGGACTGTCTTGAAACTCCAAGCTTCTCGGCAAGCTCCTCCTGCGAAAGCTCATACTTTTTACGCAGATATTTCAAATTCATATCAATCATACTTTTTCATTCCTTTCTGATGAAAGAATACACTATGCAACTGAAGTTTTCAACCAACTAACAATGACATTAAATGTTAATATTAGTTGCGTAACCTATTTAAAGAACCACTGAATAAATCGCGCATAAATGCTGTTTATACTAAATGCTTACATTTTCCGCCATACTGTCTAAAAATCAGCCTTACAAATAATTACTCATCCAATTTGACAGAAAATTCCACAACGCAATTTGTACAAACGATTTAATCAATACTTCATTAATAGTACATTGATTTTGTAATTGTGTCAATCGGTTAATTTTTGAATTCCTTTGCGACAAATTTCTGCGTTGCTATATACAATCTGATAAAAAATGTGCTATAATATTATCAGAAAAAATAAGAGAGGCGGGTAAGTAATGATTATACACGACATTTCAAGGGATACTATTACAACACCTGTTTACGAGGGCGACCCTGAAACAGTCACCGAAAAGATTATGAGCATTGATAATGGCGACGAATGTAATCTTAGTAAAATCTCTATGTCTGTTCATTCGGGCACTCACATTGACGCACCGCTTCACTACTTTGAAGAGGGAAACGCAATTGATAACATCCGCCTTAATACATTTTACGGCAAATGCAGCGTAATCAAAATAAAGGGCATACTTACTGGCAGTGACATTGAGCGCATTTTACAGTACTGCAAGCTGAGAATAATATTAAAAGGCGACGGAGAAGCTTTTTTGTCACATTCAGCTGCAATTGTGCTTGCTTCAAGCAAGGTAAAACTTGTGGGTACAGACGCAATTTCAATTGCTCCCTCGTTTGACGAGGAAAAAACTCACCGCGTCCTTGCAAGGTCAGGAATTGCTGTGCTTGAAAATCTTGACCTCTCAAGAATTGAGGCAGGTTTCTATTATCTGTGTGCGTTTCCAATAAAGCTGGGAGGACTTGAGGCTGCACCCTGCAGAGCAATACTTCTTGAACAGGAAAAAGGACTTAATTGATATTTTCATTTTAATTACTTAATATTTTGAGGTTGATATGATTAAAATAGCAATATTTGATTTAGACGGCACTCTTGTAAATTCACTTGTTGACCTTGCTCAAAGCGTGAACAAGGGGCTTGTAAAGGCGGGTATTGAACCGCATCCGATTGAAAACTACAATCACTATGTTGGCAACGGCAGAGAGGTTCTGATAAAAAGAGCAATGGGAGCCTTCTCTGACGATAAAAGGCTTCTTGAAATCGTCAGAGACACCTTTAACAGCGAATATGCCGTTCATTGTAACGACAACATTCAAGCATACGACGGCTGTACAGAGTTGCTTAAAAAGCTGAACACAAACAACATCAAAACAGCCGTGCTTTCCAACAAGCCTGATGAATTTGTCGGCAGAATTGTCAAAAAGGTTTACCCCAATCATAAATTCGCAGAGGCTTGGGGGCAAAAGCCTGAATACAAATGCAAGCCTGACGGTGAAGCACTCATCGCAATGCTTAATATGTACAATATAAGCCCAAAGGAATGTATGTATATCGGTGACAGCGACGTTGACGTTTTTACCGCACAAAACTCAGGAGTGCACATGGCAGGCGTTGAATGGGGATTCAGAGGACGTGATGAGCTTTTATCCGCAGGCGCTCCGTTTGTGGCTTCAACTGCAGATGAGCTTGGAGATTATATATTAGGCTATGAATAAGATAAATTACCAAAAGGAACTTGACAAGGTAATTGAGCAAATTAAACTTGACGGAACAACACCCTCGTTGCTTCTTCACGTGTGCTGTGCGCCCTGTTCGAGCTACTGCCTTGAATATCTGTCAGAATATTTTGATATTACGGTTTTTTACTATAACCCCAATATTTCTTTAAAAGAAGAATATGAGTACAGACTCAGTGAAGAAAAACGTCTTATTTCACTCATGGAATTTAAAAATCCTGTTAAAATCATTGACAGCCGCTATGACCCTAACGAGTTTTTTTCCGCTGTAAAAGGACTTGAAAATGAACCTGAGGGTGGCAAAAGATGCATAGAATGCTTTAAACTCCGACTTAATGCCGCAACGCAAAAAGCAAGGGAGCTTAAAACCGACTATGTTACCACCACGCTTACAATCAGTCCGCTGAAAAATGCTCGGATACTCAACTCTATCGGCAGCGAGTGCGCTGCTTCAAACGGAGTGCAGTGGCTTTTCAGCGACTTTAAAAAACGCGAGGGTTACAAGCGGTCAATTGTACTCTCAAATGAATACAACCTCTACAGACAAAACTACTGCGGCTGTGTGTTTTCAAGACAAAATCAAAATTCCGATAAAGAATAAAACGCAAGCGGATATTCTGTTGTAACTTTCAGAATATCCGCTTTTTATTTTGCCGTCTTTTATTTTATCAGAAACAATCAGAATATAGGTTTTCAATCTGAATTATCGGATAAAGCGATGTGTCAATTAAAGCAATCTTTTCAAAAGCCGTATTACGTATTTCATCAGTTTCGAGCTTACATTCATACGGCACGGCAAGGTCAAAAATCACCTTTGTTTTGCCGTCACCCTTAACAACTCTGAAATCGTGAATCGACAGGCTGTCGTCAATCTCACACAGCTTATCCGCTATCTTGCTTTTCAGTTCAAGAGTATATCTATCATCAGAGGCAATCGGGTCAAGGTGAATGGTTGCCATACAATTAAATCTCTGCTCTAATCTGCGCTCCGCTCTGTCTATTGCCTCGTGTGCGCTTGTTATATCAAGTTTGTCGGAAACCTCTGCGTGAAGAGAAATTATGCACCTGCCAACTCCATAATCGTGCACAATCAGGTCGTGAATATCAAGTATTACATCTTCCTGCATTACAGATTCCTGAATCTCGCTCACAAAATCTGCACTCGGTGGATTACCGAGCAGCGGCGAAAGACTTTCACGAAAGGTTGTAATGCCCGTAAATAAGATGAAAAGAGCAACTGCAAGACCAAGCCAACCGTCAATCTGTATGCCCAAATAATCCGAAGCAGCAAGACCGATTACAACCACAGTTGTGGCAACACAGTCGGTAAGCGAATCAAGAGAAGCAGCATTCAGGGTTTTTGAGTTAATCTTCTTTGAAAGAATTTTATTAAAAAAGAACATCCACAGCTTAACTGCAACGGAAGCAATAAGAATTATGGTTGAAGTAACTGAAAGCACAGTCGGGGTATCGGGCAAAATAATTTTTTCAACCGAGCTTTTTATAAGCTCTATTCCAACAAGAAATATTAAAACAGAAATACCGAGACCCGCCACATATTCATATCTGCCGTGCCCGAACGGATGCTCTCTGTCAGCAGGCTTGCGTGCAAGACGAAAACCGATAAACGTAACAACTGAGCTGCCGACATCAGAAAGATTGTTAAAGGCGTCAGCTATAACAGAAACAGATAAGGACATAATGCCAACAAATATTTTGACTGCAAAAAGGCAGAGGTTCAGAATAATGCCCAATACGCCTGATATATTGCCGTATTTTGCACGAAGGTCAGGGTTTATAATGTTGTCATTGGAATTTAATTGATTGAGCATACATTTTTCCTTTTATAAATAAATTATAGTTTAGATGAAAATATGAGAGAGAACGGGTTTCCAAAGGGAAGCCCTTTGGTCGGTTAGGAAAAGGGGATTTTTAAGGGGAAAGGGAATCGAAATCCCTTTCCCCTTGAATTTGCTTTCTTTTCGTTCTTTTCTTTTTAAATAAAAGAAAAGGACAAATAAGATAGATTAACGTTATCAGACTATAGAAAAGGCTATTTTACGAGATGAATTTGTAGTTTAAAACATATAGAATATATTCTTACAGGACAAGTCGTGATGATGTCCGGTGGGCATCTAATAAAAAATGTGCAAATCTCTTGAGACGACCAATGGTGGTCCCTACGTGTTGTATATAAAGATTAACCTCAACTTAATCAGAAAATACTGTATTACTCAAAACTATATGCAAGTAAAATTTCGGGCAAGCATTTTTTATCTTTATCAAGCTGTCTGCTCGATTTGGCGTCGGGCTACCAACAAACTATAATTTATTTTATTCTGTATAGCCTCAGTTAGTCAAGAGAAACCGCTTTGCGTTTTTTTACTATATATGACAAAACACCCGATAACTGATTTTTAACAACAGTTATCGGGTATTCTAGCATTTTATTAAATTTTATATATCATCAAACAGCTTTATACATCAGCTTATGATAAACAGATTTCGTACTATTGCTATAATCAGTACATTATCCTTTTTCTGTAAATAAATGCTGCTGCAATGCCGGCAGATAATAAAATTATCATTCCTACACCGCAGGCAACCGAGCTGCCTGTAGCAATGGCATTGTTATCTGCTGAAGCTACGCTGTCGTTTGTTGCTGTATCAACTGTGGAAGAATTTGCAGACTCCGTGCCAACACCAGATGCAGCTGATGGTTTTGTGTTATCTGTGGCAGATGTAACCGTAGGATTTGTGTTGTCTGCATCAGGTGTAACTGTCTGGGTTTCATCATCTGCCTTAGGATTTGTCGATTCTGTATCAACGTGATTAACCTCAAATACAGTAGTTTTACCTTCAAACTCTACCTCTGCTTTGTAGCCTCCCAAATCTCTGATAAATATTTCTCTGCTCTGATATGCAAAGACAGGATACCAACCTTCCTCAGTAAAAAAATCATATACATCAGTAGTACCGTCGGTAAAGGTAATCTCCATCTTAGCACCGTTCATATTATAATATATACCATTTTCATAGCATTGCTCCCAAAACTTTTCTCCATAATTATCAGGCTCACCATTAATCAGACACTCTTCTGTGAATACCTTGTCAGGTAATTTGATAATTTCAATGCTTGCTATAGTTGATGGGAATGTATCCTCAACTACATTGATTTTGTATTCACCAAATTCTATGTATTCAACTTGATTATACATATCATCTGTAGCACTGTAGAAAAGCTTAACTGTATATTCACCTGACGGCCAACCATCTGATGACCAAGCATCTACATAATCAAATTCTTCACCGTTAGAATCAATTAAAGTATAATCAACACCTGTATAATCGCGCATTTCAAAGACATCAGTAATATGCTCAACGTCTCCGCCGTCAGTATAATGCACATCAAACTCAAGTCCGTCAAGGTTTACTGCGTAGTAATTAAAAAAGCCCTCTATATAGTCGGTTTGGTCAGGATAATTTAATACCTCAATATAATCAACAGCAGGTCCGTCATAATAATTATCAGGAACACTAATTGATGAACCATATACACCGTCAATAATGAAAGTTACTGTATTAATATAACCGTTGTAATTGGTTGTATAGTCATATTCAAAATCTAAATAACATTCTCGGTCATAAGCATAAAGCCCGCCTTCTCCTACAAAATAAGCTGCTTCTTCACTGCTGCCATCAGAGAAGTATAGTGTAAACCGAGGGCTTGATAAATCATCATACAAAAAGAAATCTTCGCCCTCATAACAAGGAAAATTTGTGAAAAATGCTTCTTCATTATTAAGCTCAAAGCTGATAAGAGCAGGATAATCATCTGCAGCATTTTCCGTTGTCTCTGCTGCACCGGCTGTCACTGACATAACAGCAAAGGCACTGATTGACAGTATTAAAGCTAAAACAGCAGATAAAATTTTTGTTTGTTTTTTCATCTTTTTCTCTCCTTAAAGTATAAAATTCTGAATAAATTAACCTTTTAGGTCAAATTATCATATTCATTATATAACAACTTACGGTTGTTGTCAATAACTAATAATAAGTTTTTTATTTAACTCTTGCAAGTTGTTAATATTAATATAGAGGTGAACTTATGATAAAAAATCTTAAACAGCTACGACAAAATGCAGGAATAAGCCAGCAGCATCTTGCCAATATTATAGGAACCAGCCAGCAATCAATCAACAAATATGAAAATCACAATGTAGAGCCTGATATAAACACGCTTATTGCTTTGGCTGACTATTTTAACACTTCGGTTGACTATTTAATCGGAAACACAAATATTAATCGTAAAATAGAGAAAGTATCTCATTATGACCTTAATGACGAAGAATCAAAATTGATAGATGAATACAGAAAACTTGATAGTGATGAAAAAAGCAGTATAAATTCAGTAATTAATAACTATAGCCGAAAAAAAACATTGAGACTGTAATCCTTTGGATATACAGTCTCTCAGCCTGTAGAAAAACCCTAAACTTCGGAAGAGGTTTAGGTTTTTTGTAATGAA
>CAYQXN010000012.1:0-33345 GCA_964421585.1 uncultured Ruminococcus sp.
TGAATTTGCTTTCTTTTCGTTCTTTTCTTTTCAAATAAAAGAAAAGGACAAACAAGGTAGATTAACGTTATCAGACTATAGAAAAAGCTATTTTTCAAGATGAATTTATAGTTTGATATATAGAGAATATATCCTTACAGAGCAAATCATAGGAACGCCCGGTGAGTTCCCCACATGCTGCGCATAAAAAACGTCATCAAGAATATTTCTATATCGTTTTTAAAAATTCCACTATCTTCTCAAACTGCATTGAATGTGACGCCTTGACAAGCACGGTGTCTCCGCTGTGAATGAGGCCGCCGAGCATATGCTCGGCACTTTCAATATCCTCATACCATATACCGTCTGCACCCTTCGCAAGTTCACGTGCAAGCGGACCGATTGCAACAACAAGTTCTGTGCCTTTTCGCTTTGCATATTCTCCTGTCTCATAGTGCAGCTTAAGCTCGTCTGTGCCAAGCTCCTTCATATCGCCGAGTATTGCCACGCTTCTGCCGTCAAAATTCACCAGCGTGTCAACAGATGCTTTCACCGACGTAGGATTTGCGTTGTAGCAGTCATCAATAATTCTGATTTTGCCTGTGTTAATCACGTTTGCACGGCTGCCGACGGTTTTATATGCCTGCACACCGTTTAGCAGCTGTTCATCGCTAAGCCCCAACAGCCTGCCTGCAGCAACGGCCGCAAGCGCATTGCTTACCATATAGCTGCCGATTGCAGGAACGGTAACAGAAATTCGGGTATCATCAAAACACAAGGTACAGCTTACTCCGCCCTCGCCGTTGTTTTCTATATTCTCAGCGTGATAATCGTTTTCTGCGGCAAATCCGAAAAATATCGGCTTTTTGCCGTTTACATCGGTCACAGTGCAAAGCTTGTCGTCGTCGCCGTTGAGGATAAATTCGGCATTTCTATCCGCATTAACGAACATCTCGGTTTTTGCCCTGAGCACGCCGTCACGGTCAACAAGATTTTCAAGGTGACAACAGCCGATAATCGTCAGCACACAGATTGTGGGGCGCACCATATCAGACAGCCTTGTCATTTCGCCGAAATCCGATATTCCCATTTCTATTACGGCAGCCTCTGTATCCTCGGCCATTGCAAGAAGCGTGAGGGGAACGCCAAGCTCATTGTTGAGATTGCCCTCTGTTTTATGGGTCTTGTACTTTTGAGAGAGCACGGCATAGAGCATTTCCTTTGTTGAGGTTTTACCCACACTGCCCGACACGCCCACAACGGGAATATCAAACTTATTTCTGTAAGCCTTGGCAATCAGCTTAACAGCCTCTAGGGTGGACTCAACCAAAATGTAAGGCTTTGTCGGATTTTCGGGAGCCTTTTCGCACACAGCGCATATTGCACCCGCATCATAGCATTTTTGTATATAGTCGTGACCGTCCACCCTTTCGCCCTTTATCGCAAGAAAAAGAGAGCCGTCATTAATCTGACGGCTGTCACGCTCAACAGAAGTGACGGCGCTCTGTCTGAGAGCCTCGTCACCCACATATTTACCGCCGCAGGCAGCAGCGATTTCTTCAAGAGTAAATTTCTTCATAATAACTCCAAACCGTGTCATATCTGAAAACAAAAAGCGACTTAATCTTTTGTTAAGAACTGAATTTTTTGCTGAGACAAAATTAATCAGAGCAATAAAGTGCAAAAAGCTGATAAAATTTCCGCATTTTTTGCAAAAGAATCGCCTGTATTAATAGAAAAATACAATTTTTTTGAGTTTTCAGACAGCTTCCAAACAACTGATTACTCAAAGCTGTCTTTCTTTGTCTTATATTTTCCGAGTGAAATTTCAATGATTTTTTCGCAGAGCTCAGGATATTCCATACCCTCAACCGCCGCCTCCTGAGGTAGCAGGCTTGTAGGCGTCATTCCGGGCAGGGTATTAGCCTCAAGGCAAAATTCCTGACCGTTTTCATCAAGCAAAAAGTCAACTCTGGCGTAGCTTTCAAGCTTGAGCGCACTGTAAGCGGCCTCAGCAGCAGCCCTGAGCTTTTTGTCGGTAGCTTCGTCAATGTCGGCGGGACAGGTTTCAACCGTTGCGCCTGCCTGATACTTTGAGGCATAGTCATAAAAGCCTGATTTCGGTGCAATCTCAATCGGAGGAAGCGCCTTGCCGCCGAGCACACCTACAGAAAATTCCCTTCCCTTTACAAACTGCTCAACCACAATTTCAGTTTCAAAGCCGAAAGCGTCCTTAACAGCAGCTTCATATTCCTCTCTGTTTTCAGCCTTTGCAATGCCTACGCTTGAACCGCCTGAGCAGGGCTTTACAACACAAGGGAATACGCTCCAGCCCAGAGCTTCTTCCTCGCTTTTAAAAATCTCACCCTTAGGCGTACTGATTTTATTCTGAATAAACACGCTCTTTGTAATGCCCTTGTTCATTGCAAGCGCAGAGCCGAGATAACCGGAGCCTGTGTACTTAATGCCAAGCAGGTCAAGAGCCGCCTGAAGCTGACCGTTTTCGCCTTCACCACCATGAAGCGCAAGAAACGTAATGTCGGCTTCATTGCATATTTCTATAACATTTTCGCCTATGTACCTGTCTGACTTGTCAAGACGATTTTCCTTGACCTCACTTATATCCGAACGGGCTTCTCCCACTTTGAAATTGTCAGTAAAGCTGTAATTCTGCTTAAAAAGTGCGTCGATGTCGCAAATACTCTCCTCATAACCTGTAAAAACATCAAGAAGAACAACCTCGTTACCCTTTTTTCTGAGCGCCTGAGCAACAAGAAAGCCTGAAGAAACAGACACATCACGCTCGGTACTGAGTCCACCTGCAAGTACTACAATTCTCATAAAATCTCCTCTTTGATTTATATAATATTCACTGAATAAACGGCAACACGCCGTTGCCGTTTTGTAAAAACAGCAATGGCTGTTTTTACGCAAAATCTGACAATTTTGATTTAGTTCGCTATTTGATAAGCCTGTTTTGCAGGAAAAGCTTTTTCCTGCAAGTGCAGAGATTTTGAGCTTACACGCTCAAAACCTTGCACCTGAACGATTCAACAACTATTGATTTATTTGCTGATTTTTATGTTTTTGAATTGTTCAGCAGCCATTATATAATTAAATTATATGAATTATTAATACTAAACACCATTTGAAAACGAAATACGCCGAAAAAATTTCCGCCTTTAAGGGGTGTTCATCATAAGATATATTTTAAGCTGACCGCTGTCTGAGTCTGCAATTCCAAGCCCCAAAAAGCGGTTATCTTTTGTTTTGACTCTGTAAATGTCACCGTTTTGTACCTTGGCCTTTGCAAGGTATGTTCTGTTCATATCAAGCGCGCCTCCGTTTTTGAATCGCTTTGCCTGAGCGTCGCTTACAGACACATATCCGCATTGCATAAACATACTTTCAACAGAACGGATATATTCGTCAAGCCTACCGTTTTCTGCAAGCTCACGCGCCTTATCAAGAGTAATACTGTCCGCCTCCGAAAATCCGCAGGCAGCTGTACGCCTGAGCGCAGTCATCACAGCACCGCATCCGAGTCTACTGCCTATGTCGTCAATCAGCGTGCGTATATAGGTACCCTTGGAGCAGGAAATTTCAAGTGTGCCGCACTGTGTGCTGCAATCAAAGCTCTTGAGCTCAAGCGTGTAAACCGTTACTCTGCGGCTTTCACGTTCAACCTCAATCCCCTGCCTTGCAAGGTCATATAGTCTCTGTCCGTTTTTCTGAACAGCAGAATACATCGGAGGAATCTGCTCAATCGCTCCCGTAAATTCGGGCAGAATTGCAAGAATATCATCTTTTGTGAAGTCTGCCTTACGTTCTTCTTTGACCGTTCCCCATATATCCAGAGTATCAGTGGTCAGCCCCAGCCTGAAATCGGCAATATAGGTCTTGTCGTGATTCAAAACCTTATCCTGCGCCTTTGTGGCTGAGCCGAGCAAAACAGGCAGCACACCTGTTGCATTTGGGTCAAGCGTGCCCGTATGCCCCGCCTTGCGCTGTCCCGTGATTTTTCTGACAACTGCAATAACGTCAAACGACGTATAGTCAGAGGGCTTATCTATAACTAAAATCCCGTTCATCTGAGCGCTTCTTCCGCAGCTGCAATCAGCTTGCTTCTTACTGAGTCAAGGCTTCCCTCAATTGAGCAGCCTGCTGCTGCCGGATGACCTCCTCCTCCGAATTGACGGCAAAAATCCGAGGCATTAATATTACCGTTGGTACGGACGGAAATTTTGAAAAATCCGCCCTCCTTCTCACGCATTGTAATGCCGATAAGAACGCCCTCAATCTGGCGGGGAATTGAAGCAAGCCCCTCCATCTCGTCGTCGCCGACATCAAGCCTTTTGAGCATATCAAGAGTTGTATATATGATTGCACATCTTTCATTTGCACAATAGGTCATTGTATCATACACAGCCTGTTCAATGAGCACCTTTGTCTTTGACTTTGTTTCAAACATAACCTTATTTATGTATTCGGTATTGCAGCCTAATTCCATAAGGCTTGCCGCAATACGCATTGTATCGGCTGTGGTATTTGTATATCTGAAGCAGCCGGTGTCGGTAGAAATTCCCGTATAAAGGCAGTCGGCAATTTCCTGAGTAATCCTTGTGTGCATACGCTGAAACAGCTTATAGATAATCTCACAATTTGCAGCCGCAAAGCGGTCAACAAACTTTTCCTTTGCAGTTACGGTATTTGAACCGTGGTGGTCAATGCACACATCAATTTTTCCGACATATTTCTCCATATTTGAGCCGAGCAGACTGTCGGCAGCCACATCTGTGCTGATAATTGTCTCTGCCTCAAAATCCTGCTCCTTAACACCCTTTTGCAGATATGAAAACTTTGAGGGAATATTAGTGGTAATCACCCTTGCATTCTTACCCTTCTGCTGCAAAGCAAGGCAAAGCGCAAAACCGCTGCCGAGAGTGTCGCCGTCGGGATAGGCATGGGTCAGAATTTCATAATTGTCATGCGCCTCAAGATAGCGTGAAAGCTCATACAGATTAATCATTGTCATCCTCATTTTCCGTAATGTCAAGACTTCCCAGAATACGGCTTATGTTTGCGCTGTATTCAATGCTGTCGGTAGCTTTAAAAATAAGTTCGGGAACATAGCGCAGACGAAGCCTGTGACCAAGCTCCCTGCGGATAAAGCCAGCCGCGGATTTAAGTCCTTTGACAGCCTCGTTTGCTCTGTCGAGCCCCTCAATTGCACTGACCTGAACTGTGCAGTAGGAAAGGTCGTTTGTAACCTCAACACGCACAATTGACAGGAAAGCTCCCTGCACACGAGGATCCTTGAGCTCACGGAAAATCGCCGTAAGCTCACGCTTGATGTCTTCTGTTGTGCGTTCAATTCTGTGACCTGACATTTTTATTTCTCCTTTTGTGTGCTTAAAAATATTTCAGTTAATCGCGATATTCCTCAATTGCATAAACCTCGAACATATCGCCTTCCTTGATGTCGTTAAATTTCTCAAGACCGATACCACATTCGTAGCCTTCACTAACTTCCTTGACTGCATCCTTAAATCTCTGAAGCGAGCCGATTGCGTCGTCTGCAATAACAATACCGTCACGAATAACCCTGACCTTTGCTCCGCGCTGAACCTTACCGCTCTTAACATATGAGCCTGAAACCGTGCCGACAGACTTAATCTTGATAACGTTACGGCACTCAGCCATACCGAGCACAACCTCGCGCGTCTTAGGAGCAAGCATACCCTTCATAGCAGCTTCAATTTCCTCTATGCAGTCATAGATTATGCTGTAGAGTCTCATATCAACTCCCGAACGGTCTGCATTTTCGGAAGCAACGGAATCGGGACGGACATTAAAGCCTACAATGATTGCATTTGAAGCCTCTGCAAGCATTACGTCGGACTCGTTGATTGCGCCTACTGCGCCGTGGATTACGTTTACTCTTACTTCTTCGTTCGAAAGCTTTTCAAGCGACTGCTTTACAGCCTCAACAGAGCCCTGAACGTCAGCCTTAACGATAATCTGAAGTTCCTTCATATCGCCCTGCTTCATCTGGTCAAACAGGTTATCAAGCGTAACCTTTGTCTGGGCGTTGAAAATTTCTTCCTTCCTTGCGGTCTTTCTCTGTTCAACAAGAGTACGTGCTAGACGCTCGTCGCTTACTGCGTCAAATACATCTCCGCCAACAGGCACTTCATCAAGACCCGTTATCTCAACAGGAACAGAAGGACCTGCCTCCTGAACTCTCTCGCCCTTGTCATCGGTCATAACTCTTACACGGCCTACACAGGTGCCCGCAATTATTGTGTCGCCCTTACGGAGAGTTCCGTTCTGTACAAGCACGGTTGCAACAGGACCTCTGCCCTTATCAAGACGGGCCTCAATCACAGTACCCTTTGCCGCTCTGTCAGGGTTAGCCTTAAGCTCCTTCATCTCGGCAACCAGAGTTACCATTTCAAGCAGGTCGTCAAGACCTTCCTTGGTTTTTGCCGATACAGGAATACACGGTGTGTCGCCGCCCCATTCCTCGGGAATAAGCTCATACTCTGTGAGCTGCTGCTTTACCTGCTCAGGATTTGCGCCGTCCTTATCCATCTTGTTTATTGCAACAATTACAGACACACCCGCAGCCTTTGCGTGGTGTATTGCCTCAACTGTCTGAGGCATAATGCCGTCGTCGGCAGCAACTACAAGGATTGCAATATCGGTTACCTGCGCGCCTCTTGCACGCATTGTGGTAAACGCTTCGTGACCCGGAGTATCAAGAAAAGTAATAGGCTTGTCGTTAATCATTACTCTGTACGCACCTATGTGCTGCGTAATGCCGCCTGCTTCACCTGCTGTAACATTCGAATGTCTGATTGCGTCAAGAATTGAGGTTTTACCGTGGTCAACGTGACCCATTACAACAACAACAGGAGCTCTGCCCACAAGCGCTGAATCGTCGTCCTCGCTGTCATCAATAATTCTCTCTTCAATTGTAACTACAACCTCTTTTTCAACCTTTGCGTGGAACTCCATAGCAATAAGCGAAGCTGTATCAAAGTCGATTGTATCGTTCTGTGTAACCATTGAGCCCATAAGGAAAGCCTTTTTGACAACCTCGGCTACCGTAGCCTTAAGTCTGAGCGCAAGCTCTGAAATGCTGATTTCATCAGGAATCTGAATTGTAATAGGCTTCTGCTTGCGTTCAAGCGCAATACGCTTTAAGCGTTCTGCCTCTGTCTCACGCTTGCCGTGACGTCTGCCCTTCTGCCGCTGTGAGCGGTTCGCAAACTTCTGCTTTTTCACTGTGTTATCTGTGCTTCTGCCCTTTGAGCTGTCGTTTGCCATATCATCATATTTTGCATTATAACGCTCAACGTCAACGTTTGTGGCACGGGTATCAATTACTCTGCGCTTGCGTGCATGTACCTCTTCTTCAGGCGTCTCCTTTTCCTGCTGCGAAGCAGGCTTGCTTTCCTGAACCTTGATGTTATTATTAGCTTTTTCAGGCTTTTTATCAGCTTTGTCCGACTTTTTATTTTTGCTGTTTGCCGGATTGTCATCAGATTTCTTCTGCTTTACAGGCTCTTCCTGCGGCTGCTCCGTATTACGGTTGCGAGAAGCAAAGTAAGCGTCAAAGCTATCTACGCTGTTATCCTGAGTAATTACATCAAATATAATTCCCAGCTCCTCATCAGTCACTGAGGAAGCGGCTTTTTTTGCCACACCGCAGCGCTTTTCAAGAATCTCGGAAATTTTCTTGTTCGGAACACCTAAATCATTAGCTATGTCTTTAACTTTATATTTAACCATCTAATTCTCCTCCCGATTCATTTTCAATAAGCATAATAAGCTTTTTTGCAAAGCCCTCATCCTCAACCGAAACAGCTCCGCAGAGCTTGCCGAGCGCAGGACTAAGCTCATCCTTGCTTCTGTTTATTGTAAGTATTTTTATGTTATTTTTCAGCGCCGCTTCAAGAACAGGTCTTGCGCTGTGCCGAGAAAAATCATTTGCAAAAATTATCAGCTCTGCATTATGTGCATTTGCCGAGTCAACTGTGGGCTGTGCGCCGATTTGGAGCCTGCCTGCACGCCGGCAAATGCCTAAAAACGATAAGATTCTGTCGTTCATTATACCGTCCCTTCCTCAAGCTCCTTTTGCAGGCGGTCATATACCTCGTCAGGAATTTTACAGTTGAAAGAACGTTCAAATCTGCGCGCCTTTTTTGCCTTTGCAAGGCATTCTGCACTTTTGCATACATATGCGCCCCGCCCCGGCTTTTTGCCTGTAAGGTCAAGCGATATTTCACCGCCGGAGACTATGCTGCCGTCCTCGTTCTTTATCTCAGGAGCTTTTACAACACGGATAAGCTCTCGCTTTTCCTTCATCTCTCCGCAGCCGCTGCACTTACGCATAGGTTGTTTTTTCTGTTTCATCTGTTTCTCCCTGTCTGATTTTAGACTTAATTATTATTCATCAAAAACATCGTCAAAGTCTGTTTCCGGCTCAATAATATCTTCGTCCTCATCCTCGCCGTAGAAGCCGCTTTCGGGACGAATATCAATTCTCCAGCCCGTAAGTCTTGCGGCAAGGCGGGCATTTTGGCCCTTGTTGCCGATTGCAAGTGAAAGCTGACCGTCGGGAACGGTTGCCCTGCAGCTTTTTGTCTCTTCGTCGGTAATTTCAACCTTGCATACCGACGCAGGAGCAAGTGCGGCGGATACATACTGAACAGGGTCGTCGCTGTACTCGATAATATCAATCTTTTCGCCGCCAAGTTCCTCAACAATGCTGTTTACACGAGCTCCTCTTGTGCCTATGCAGGCTCCGATTGCATCAACATCGGGGTTACTGCTTGATACAGCCATTTTTGTACGTGAGCCCGCTTCTCTGGAAATGGATTTAATTTCAACAATTCCGTCGTATATTTCTGGAACCTCCTGCTCAAACAAACGCTTTACAAGACCCGGATGCGACCTTGAAATGATTGCGTGAGGACCTTTGCCGTTGTCCTTAATATCGGCAATATAAACCTTGATTGAGTCGCCTGCTTCAAGAAACTCTCTGCCTACCTGCTCACTTTTAGGAAGCAAGGCGTCGCTCTTGCCAATTCGAATAGAAGCTGCTCCTGTTTTGGGGTCAACCCTCTCAACATGAGCAGTGACAAGCTCGCCGAGCTTGCTGCGGAACTCAAGAAGAGTCTGATCCTTTTCACCGCTTCGGATTCCCTGACGGATTGTGTTTCTTGCAGCCGCAATTGCAATTCTGCCGAGCTTTTTGGGGTCAAGCGGAATCTGAATTTCATCTCCGACAGCAAACTTTTTTCTTTTGTTGATTTGCTTAGCTTCCTCAAGTGTAACCTCAAAATCAGGTTTTGTAACCTCTTCAACAATAGTTTTTACAAGTTTTACGTCGATAGTATTTTTCTCGGGTACTGCTTCAAAGACAATATTTTCGTTGCCGCCGTAGTAGTTTTTGCAGGCAACCTGCATAGCCTTTTCAATCTGGGCAAGCATATAGTCCATAGGAATGTTCTTCTCAATTTCAAACATTCTCAGCGCTTCAAACAAATCCTTGTTAGTCATTTTCCAAATCATCCTTTTCTATTGTTATTATATATCTTTAATATTTTACAATTATCGGGTTGAATAAATTATAGTCAGTCGGAAGCCCCGACAGCCAATTCAGCAGACAGCTTGGTTAAAAGTCAAAAAACAATTGCACTAAAGTTTACTTACATATTATTTTCATCAATGCCGTTTTTTGATTTTAATGTATGAGGTTTGTCTATATGCGTAACACGCAGGGACAACCATTGCCCGTCTCAAGAGAAACGCATTTTTCAACGATACGTCCGCCGGGCATCCTTACGATTTTCACCGTAAGGATAAAATCATATATATTTCATACAATAATTCGCTTTTAAACCATAAACCGGAAATCCTATCCGCCAATCAGTTCATACGCGCATCAATCAAAGTCGTCAAGCTTTATCCACGCTGCGTCTTTTTTGCTTACAGTAACCTCATTCTCGCCGCTGTGGTCTGTGATTGTAACCATTCCGTCCTCGTAAGCGGTCAGCACGCCTGCAAACTCCTTGCCTATTCCCTCAAGCGGTCTGAGCATCTTAACCATAATGTCGGCTCCGATAAACTGCTCAAAATGCTCGTCGCGCACAAGCTCCCGCTCAATACCCGGAGAACACACCTCAAGGCAATACGCGCTCTCAATGGGGTCAAGCTCATCGAGAGGGTCGTTGATTGCACGGGAAACCTTTTCGCAGTCGGTAATATCTACCCCCTCGGGTTTGTCAATAAAAATACGCAGAAACCAATCTGCGCCCTCTTTGACGTAACGCACATCCCAAAGCTGAAGTCCAAAGCCCTCTACAATCGGCTCGCAAAGTTCCCACACTTTGGATACTGTAACGCCGCCCTTACTCTTAGCCATTCAATTCCTCCCACGCAGCAGAGTACATCTTTGCTGCAAAACAAAGGAGCGGGTTTAGCGCCCACTCCTTTACTTTAAATATTCTATATTGGTATTATAGCACCCGTAAACGTAAATTGCAAGTGTTTTTTTAATTTTTACCGCATATTATCTCACTTTTTCTTCTTTTTGCTTGTGTTAGGATTCTTTACACTCTCCGAAATCCCCTCTGTTACTTTAAATTTATAATCCTTGCCGGGGAAAATTGCGTTCAGAATTATGCCTGCAAGAGAGGCAACTGCAATTGGAGAAAGTGTGATTGTTGCGCTTCCGACTGCAAAACTTACCGTATCGCTTGCAAGACCGAGACCGCAGACAAGTATAACTGCTGCAACAATAAGGTTACGGCTCTTTGTGAAATTCACCTTGCTTTCAACAACGTTTCTTACGCCGATTGCGGAAATCATACCGTAAAGCACGAACGAAATGCCTCCGATAATACAGCTTGGAATTGAAGCGATAACAGCCGAAACTATTGGGAAAAACGAAATTCCTGCCGCAAAGCACGCCGCAATTCTGATAACCTTGGGGTCATAAACCTTTGTCAAGGCAAGAACGCCCGTATTCTCGCCGTATGTAGTATTGGCAGGTCCGCCGAAAAGCGAGGCAAGCGTTGTCGCAAGACCGTCACCGACAAGAGTTCTGTGCAAGCCCGGATCCCGAAGATAGTTTTTGCCTGTGGTTGAGCCGATTGCACATATGTCGCCGATATGCTCCATCATAGTTGCAATCGCAATAGGAACTATTGCTATTATTGATGAGGCGATAAGCGAGCCGTTTGTAAAGTCAACGCCGCCGAATACAGTTTTGTTCCAGCTTAAAGGAATTCCTATAAGAGCTTCGCTGCCGAAGATTTTTCCCTGAGCAATATTCGAACAGATAGAATTCACCTGCGAAAAATCAAATATAGCCGTATATGCGCCCGTATCGTCAACACCGCCTGCAAACAACCACGGCATATCCTGAATAAGCTGCGGATTGCCCGCAGAAATGAAATACAGCGCAAGACCGACTGCATAGGCTATTACAAGACCAAGAATAATCGGTATGATTTTTGCCATACCTCTGCCCCAGATATTGAACACAACAATGCCCGCAAGAGCCACAAAGGCAAGCACCCAGTTCGTAGTGCAGCTGCTAACGGCTGAAGGAGCCAGACTGAGACCGATTGCAATAATTATGGGACCCGTAACTACAGGCGGGAAAAATCTCATAACCTTGTCAATGCCCACAGCCTTAATTATGCCTGCAAGCACGAAATAAAGAAGTCCTGCGCACGCAACACCCAGACAAGCATACGGCAGCATTGCCTCAGGATTGTCGGGACTAAAAGCCTTTACTGCGGCATATCCGCCAAGGAAAGCAAACGAAGAGCCTAAGAATGCAGGAACCTTGAATTTTGTAATCAAGTGGAACAGCAGAGTTCCTAAACCTGCCATAAGAAGCGTTGTTGAAATATCAAGACCTGTAATAATCGGAACAAGCACCGTTGCGCCGAACATAGCGAACATATGCTGTATGCCAAGAATGACCATTTTGGGTCTGCCGAGTGTTACGGCGTCATAGACGGCACCGCTTTTTTTGCTCATAAAAAAACCTCTTTCTCTTATGACAATCCAACGCACTGATTACCCTGCCTGCAACTGCCATTTTTTTATTTTAATTATATAGTGTAATTATGCAAAAAGCAACATAATATTTAGAATTTTGTCAATTTATATACAACATTGACAAACACTCGGCTTTTTAGTATTATAGTATTGAATATAAAAATAAAACGAACCAAGGAGGAAGCTTTATGTCAGTATCATATATGAACCATCCGCTCATAAAACACAAAATTACAATGCTTCGTAAGGAAACCACAACAACCAATGAATTCCGCAGTCTTGTTGAAGAAATTGCTATACTTATGGGATATGAGGCACTGTCAGACCTTGAGACAACCGAGGTTATGATTAAAACTCCGATTGAAGAGAGCCTTCAGCCTGTAATTCAGGGCAAAAAGCTTGCTGTTGTACCTATTTTGCGTGCAGGCTTGGGTATGGTAAGCGGAATTCTTGCGCTTGTACCGTCGGCAAGAGTCGGTCACATAGGAATGTACCGCGACCCCGAAACTCACGAGCCTCACGAGTATTACTGCAAGCTGCCCAGACCGATTGAAAAACGTCAGATTGTTGTTGTTGACCCTATGCTTGCTACAGGCGGCTCGGCTATTGACGCTGTTGAGCTTATCAAAAAGCAGGGCGGCAAAAAAATTAAGTTTATGTCAATCATAGCAGCGCCCGAGGGTGTTAAGGCATTTACGGACGCACATCCCGATGTTCAGCTTTATGTGGGCTGCCTTGACAGGTGTCTCAATGAGAACGCATACATATGTCCGGGTCTTGGCGATGCAGGCGACAGAATTTTCGGCACACGCTGATTTATATCAAGTTTATATGCAAACACAGGGGCAGCTTTTACGGCTGCCCTTCGGTATGTAAAAATGTTATTTTATTATATAAGTAAATGTTCGGCAATCGTTTTTTGACTTTTAACCAAGCTGTCTGCTCAGCTTGGCAGTCGTACAGCCGATAAAAACCTATAGCAATTCCGTACGACAATATTCAGTACAATATAAAAATTTAACATTCATCGTTCTCTTGTGTTTTTTTGCGATATGTGCTAATATGTACGTGGATAGTATTCGCTTTGAAACTGTACCATTTCTGTTTTTTATTCTTGCAAGCGCTCTGCCTGTATCCGATTTTTCTCGGAGCGGGACTGAACAAAAAGCCGAGAATAAATTTTGCTGTTTTTTAAGTTTTTTCAAATAAAACGGCATCAGGCACAGGAAGCGGTTTTGCTCTGTGCATTTTTTTATTTTAGCGTCAAATTCTGAGCAAGACCACGAATTCTCTCCAAAGAAATTTTCTGATTTTCAATTTCAGTAAGGAGAAATCAAAATGAAAAAAACCGTAAAAACTTTTGCACAAGCCAAATCAAACGGCGAAAAAATCACAATGCTCACAGCATATGACTATACAACCGCGTCGCTTATTGACGAAGCAGGCATTGACTGCATTCTCGTCGGCGACTCGCTCGGCAACGTTATCCTCGGCTATAACGACACAACAGCCGTAACAATGGAGGATATGATTCATCACAGCGCTGCCGTTGCAAGGGGTGCAAAAAACGCTTTTGTATTGGTCGATATGCCGTTTATGTCATACCAGACCTCAGCTTATGACGCTGTTGTAAACGCAGGCAGGCTTGTCAAAGAAGGCAGAGCAGAAGCCGTAAAGCTTGAGGGCGGAGCTGAAGTGTGCGACGCAATCAGAAAAATCACCAACGCCGGAATCCCTGTTATGGCTCATCTGGGACTTACTCCGCAGTCGGTAAACGCCTTCGGAGGATACAAGGTTCAGGGCAGGGATGAACTGTCGGCACGCAAGCTGATAGACGACGCTCTTGCTGTTCAGCAGGCAGGTGCGTTTGCCGTTTTGCTTGAGTGTGTTCCTGCAAAGCTTGCCGCAATTGTTACTAAAAAGCTTGACGTTCCCACAATCGGAATCGGCGCAGGACACGAATGTGACGGTCAGGTGCTTGTATATCAGGATATGCTCGGTATGTTCCCCGATTACACACCAAAATTTGCAAAGAAATTCGGAGACATAGGCAACGCAATGAAGCAAGCCTTTACAGCTTATATAAACGAAACTAAATCCGCCTCGTTCCCGTCAGAGGAGCACACCTTTAAAATTGACGAGGATATTATCGCAAGGCTTGAGGAGGAGTATAAATGATTAAGGTAACAACCACTGTTACACAGACAAGAGAGCAAATTAAGGAATGGAGAAAACAGGGGCTTTCAATCGGACTTGTGCCCACAATGGGTTATCTGCACGAGGGTCATCAAAGTCTGATAAAAAAGGCGGTTGAACAAAACGACAAGGTTGTGGTAAGCGTTTTTGTAAACCCGACTCAGTTTGCTCCAAATGAAGATTTGGAAAGCTATCCGCGTGACCTGGAAGCCGATAAAAAACTTTGCGAAAGCACAGGAGCAAGCCTTGTGTTTCATCCGGAACCGATTGAAATGTATCCTCAGGGCTTCTCAACCCACGTGGCTATGGAAAATCTTACCAAGGAGCTCTGCGGCAAATCACGTCCAACTCACTTTGGCGGCGTGTGTACCGTAGTAAGCAAACTTTTCAACATCGTACAGCCCGACAGAGCTTACTTCGGTCAGAAGGACGCCCAGCAGCTTGCGATTATCAAGCGAATGGTCAATGACCTCAATTTTGATATTGAAATCATAGGCTGTCCAATCGTCAGAGAAGCTGACGGACTTGCAAAAAGCTCACGAAACACATATCTCAACGCAGAAGAAAGAAAAGCCGCATTAATTCTAAACAAGGCTATACGTCTGGGCGAGGATATGGTGAAGAACGGCGAAAAAAACGCAGCTGCCGTTATAAAGGCTATGACGGATAAAATAAACACGGAGCCGCTTGCAAAAATCGACTATGTAAACGCAGTTGACGCACTCACAATTGAGCCGATTGAAACTTTGCAAGGCGAAATTCTTGTTGCAATCGCCGTTTACTTAGGCAAAACAAGACTTATTGATAATTTTATTATTACTGTCTGAAAGGATGTCCTATATGACTGTAACAATGCTCAAAAGTAAAATCCATCGTGCTGTCGTTACTCAGGCTGAGCTTGACTACGTTGGCTCAATCACAATTGACGAGGAGCTTTTAAAGGCTTCGGGCATTATTGAATATGAAAAGGTGCAGATTGTTGACGTGAACAACGGCGAGCGTTTTGAAACCTATGTTATCTGCGGCAAGGCAGGTTCGGGCGTAATCTGCCTTAACGGCGCCGCGGCAAGATGCGTCAATAGGGGCGACAAAATCATCATTATGAGCTATACCGACCTTACTCCCGATGAAGCATTGGTTCACAAACCGAGAGTTGTTTTTGTAGATGACGAAAACAAAGCGAGCAAAATCACTTCATACGAAAAGCACGGTCTTTTAAAGGATATGGAGGGTTGATATGTTCAATGGAAAAACCGTAGTTTTAGGCATAACAGGCAGTATTGCCGCCTACAAAATGGCTAACGTGGCGAGCGCACTTGTCAAAAAGGGCTGTAATGTGCACGTGATTATGACAAAGAACGCAACAAACTTTATCAATCCGATAACCTTTGAGGAGCTTACCAAAAACAAGTGTCTTGTCGATACCTTCGACAGGAATTTTCAATACAGTGTGGCGCATATTTCACTTGCAGCAAAAGCCGACGTTTTTCTTGTTGCCCCTGCTTCGGCAAATGTTATCGGAAAAATTGCAAACGGAATTGCCGACGATATGCTAACCACAACAATTATGGCGGCAAAATGCCAAAAGCTGATTTCTCCTGCAATGAACACCAATATGTATGAAAACCCTATTGTGCAGGACAATTTAAAAAAGCTTGAACACTACGGCTACAAACTTATTGAGCCCGAAACAGGACGTCTTGCCGAGGGAATGTCAGGCAAGGGCAGACTTCCAAAGGAAAGCACACTGATTGATTATATTGAGCTTGCACTTTCCGACAGACAGGATTTAAAGGGCAAAAGGGTACTCGTTACGGCAGGACCCACTCAGGAGGCTGTTGACCCTGTACGCTTGATAACAAACCACTCTTCGGGCAAAATGGGATATGCAATTGCTAAAGCCGCAATGCTCAGAGGAGCCGAGGTCACGCTTGTGAGCGGCCCCGTAAATCTTGCCCCAGTGCCGTTTGTAAGAACAATCAATGTAATTTCGGCAAAAGATATGTTTGAAGCCGTAACAGCCGAGGCTGAAAACAGCGATATTATTATAAAAGCCGCCGCAGTTGCGGACTTCCGCCCTGCAAATATTGCAGCGCATAAAATTAAAAAGGACACTTCTAAAAAGTCCTTTATTGAGCTTGAGAGCACTGCCGATATATTGAAATATCTCGGCGAGCACAGACAGCCAAATCAGATTATCTGCGGTTTTTCAATGGAGACCGAGAATATCACAGAAAACTCTAAAAAGAAACTCATAAATAAAAACCTTGATTTGATTGTCTGCAACAATCTGCTTGAGCAGGGTGCAGGCTTTCAGACCGATACAAACAGAGTGACAATTATTGACAAAGAAACCGCTACTCAGCTTGAGCTTATGAGCAAAGCGGAGACTGCGGACAGAATCCTTGACAGAATTGCCGATATGATTTAACGGGAGCGGACTATGCAGAACAGGGTGCTTGAAATTCTTACAAATGCAGACGGCTACATTTCAGGACAGGAAATTTCCGAACAGCTCGGTGTTTCACGTCAGTCAATATGGAAAGCCGTCAACAGCCTTAAGGAAAAAGGCTACAAAATCGACTCCGTTACCAACAAAGGCTACAAGCTTGTCTCTTCGCCGGACTATCTTAACGAGCAGAGCATAAAAAGCCGTCTGAATACAACTGTTATCGGAAGAAGACTTGAGGTTTTTGAGTCAATCGGTTCAACAAACGACTATCTTGCAATTGAGGGACACAAGGGCTGCCCCAACGGAACAGTTGCAGTGGCGCGTGAGCAGACCAAGGGAAAGGGCAGACTCGGCAGAGTGTGGCAGAGCCAAAAGGACGAGTGCATTGCACTTTCAGTGCTTTTGCGCCCAAATATGGTGCCGAGTAAGGTCAGCTCAGTCACTCCGCTTGCGGGGCTTGCCGTCTGCAAGGCTGTAAGAGAATATACTAAACTTGACTGTATGATAAAATGGCCCAACGATATTATTGTCGACAGAAAAAAACTTGTTGGTATTCTCACAGAAATGAGCGCCGAGTTTGACGCTGTTGAATTTATTATAACCGGCATCGGAATAAACATAGGACAAACCGCATTTCCTGAGGAAATTGCCTATAAGGCGACCTCAATCCTGCTTGAAACAGGCAGAAAAATTGACAAAAATGATTTTCTCGCCTGCATTCTGGAGCATCTTGAGGAGGAATTCATCCGCAATGATATGAAGCTTACCGACGCGGCTCTCAGGGAATATGCCGATATGTGTGCAACAATCGGCAAAAATGTCAGTTTCAGCCGAGGCACGCGGGATTTCAGCGGAATTGCCGTAGGCATTGAAAGCGACGGCGAGCTTAAGGTTATGCTGGCGGACGGCTCAATCTGCACGGTAAATTCCGGCGAAGTCACAGTACAGGGAATTTATTGATTTTATACCGCACATATATAAAAGTATCTAACACGCCCTAAAAAAGAATATTTAAGTAAATCCTGCGCCAAAAGTTCTTTTAATACGCCGGTCTGTCAAAATAAACTGCAAAGTACTGCAAAAACATTTATAGATGTTTTTGTGTTTTGCCATTTATTGAACAAGCCCCGGTATTATAATCAAGACATTTGCCGCATAAATTCAGTTTTTTTGCCTAAATGATAATAAAACCGCTGTCAGAATATGACAGCGGTTTTATATATATTTAAGAATTATCTGTTCAGCAATTTTTTCTTGTACTGAGCAGGCGTCAATCCGTAAACCTTTTTGCATTGTGTAATTAATGACTTTACATTGGCAAAGCCGTTTTCAATTGCAGCGGCTGAAACTGTTAAATTCTTGTTGAGCATATCCTGAATTGCATTTTCAAGCCTGAGATTAGCGAGATACTCAGAAAAGCTTATCTGAGTGATGCTTTTAAAATATTTTGAAAAGTACGACGGCGAAAGATTTACAACATTAGCAATCTCGTTAAGAGGAATTTCCTTTTTAAAGTTTTCATTTATGTATGCAATAGCTGTTTTTGCATATGAAAAATCACGCTTCGGAATAATCATATTATTTGTTGAACGTTTAAAACAGATGCAGTGTTTCATAAGCAGATAATAAATTCTGTTCACATATGAAATCTGAAGCAAGGATACATAATCGTCTGAGTCGCTATCAAGCTCTGCAATTCTGTTAAGCACCTCAACAAGCTCGGGTTTTACCTCCGGTTTGCGTTCTATATCAAAAATAATGCTGTCAATCGGTTTGCAAAACAATCGCATATATTCGAACGAAAGCTGAACACATAACAGCTTTGCTTTTCCCCCGCTGACAGGCCTTACAAGATGAACGTCCTCGCTGTTAAAGAAGATAATTTCGCCTTCTTTTACAATTGTTGTTTCTCCGTTCTTCGGACATTCCGCCGCGCCCTCAAGCACATAAACAATCTCAGGCTCTCTGTGCCAGTGAAGCTCTGTTTTGTATGTTTCTGACGAAAGATTGAGATTGAGTATCCTCGCCGGAACATTCTTCTGATAGTTAACTATCTCGTACTTGTAATTCATAATTTCCTACTCCTAAATAATAATTAAACCGAGTGCGGCTCAAAGCCGTCTCATAATTTATAAAATAAATTTTACGGTCTGCAAAGGAAAAGCATTAACGGTACTTTGATAAAACACCGATATTGTATGACTCAATTGACGACAAATCGGAGGTTGAAAAGCTGCTGTCAGGCGAGTACCATGACTTGGACTCAAAATAGCTCTGAATGGACTCTGTTTTAAAAATATATCCGTTTCGCGCATAAATCTCATTTATCGCCAGCTGAACCTCTTCCGACGTTAACTTAGACGCTTCGCTGTCAGTTATTTTTCTTTCAGATGAATATGAAATAATAAAATCATCTGATGAGGAATCATTATTTTTGCTTTCACTGCCGGATGTTTCGGAAGTACTTTTAGAAGATGATGAAGGCTGTGTACTATCATCAGTTTCCGTAACATTCTCCTTGACCGTAATCGTACATGACGCTTCAACACCATTTTGAACCTTGCAGGTTATTTCGGCAGCGCCTGCCTTAACTCCTGTAACATAGCCTTCGTTGTTTACGGTCGCAACACTCTCATCCGACGAGTTCCACACAAGCTCTGCAGATAGTGCGTCAACAGGCGTAACGGAAACCTCCAGCTGTATTGTTTTGCCCTCTTTGATTGTGGCGTTGGTATTGCTGAGAGTTACTTTTTCAATCTCCTTATCCTCCACCGCAACATTGCACTGTCCGCTTACTCCGTTTTCCGCCTCAACCTTAATGACTGCACTGCCTGCTTTTTTGGCTTTAACTACGCCGTCGTTTATAGTTGCAACACTTTCATCTGATGTTGTCCACGTGAGTTTTTTGGCTTCTGCCTCCTCGGGTTCAACAGTAATCTCAAGAGCGGCGCTTTCTCCTACCGTCAGCAAAAGCTCGGTTTCACTCAGGGTAATACCTGTAATTTCTTCACCGAAAAAATCGGAAAACAAGCTGCAAGAGCATAACACAAACGGAATTATCGCTAATATTAGTAAAAATGTTACAATTTTTTTCATTATACCCACCAATAAACATTACTTTTCTGTATTTTACAACATTTTTAGACATTTGTAAATAATTAAGACAAATTTGTATATAAGTCGTATAACTTTGCAGACAATAAGAGCAGACAGCGCCATATATAAATACACTTTTGTGCCCGACTGTTTTCAAGCAATCTTCTGTCAAGGCTCTATCAAAGCTCTATATAAAAAAATTCCCGACAATTTTTATAATTGTCGGGAGCTTTAAACTACAATTTTTTCAATAAACAGAAAACACAGGAAAATATTTATTATTTTATTTATGGAACGCCTTAAAATCCTTTATTACCTGCTCTCTGTGAGTGTAATTGTCAGAGCTTGTATCAGGCTTGCTGTCATCAATGCTTGAATCTGTATAAATCATCAGATATTTACCGCTGTCTGAAAGATATGCAGTTATGGCAGCAAGATATTTGCCGTTTTCATCCGGCAAAATCTCAAAAGTGCCGTTCTCCTGTATTGAGGTGATAATTTCATTTGCAGCATCGCTCAAATTATCGGTATCATAAACATAGAGCTCAACTATCAAATCCTTACCGTTATATTTTGTTGTAAACTTTTTGCCTTCTGACGCACCGATTAGAGAGGCGTCCATCTCGGTGACGTTACTGTCACTAAGCTCGTCTCCTGCCTTTTCTACAGTATAACCCATTGCAACAAAATAATCGCACAGACCTTTAAAGCTGTCCTCATAATCGGCTGATTTTACAGCAGCCTCGTTCGCCTCGTCCTGAGTACTCTCAGAAGTAGTTTCTTCGGTATCAACAGCGCTGCTGCCGGTGAGAGGATCAGAAACTCCGCAGCCTGCAAGCATTGCAGCCATAAAGCATACGGACAAAATTACAGCGATAAATTTCTTCATAGTATAAAATCCTTTCGGGATGAATTTTTTGCTGAATAAATATCAGATACAGTTTAATTATTATATCACACATAACAGGATAAATCAACATATAATTCCCAAAGGAATATTATCTAATTCACCTACAAAGCAAGTCATAGGAACGCCAGGTGAGCATCTCAATAAAAAATGTGTATAATTTTTGAGACTGCCAATGGCCGTCCCTACGTGTTCCCAATAAAAACTAACCTCAGTTAAATAAAAATTTATTGCTGAAAATTATATTTAAGTGTATTTTCGGGAAGCGTTCTTTGTTTTTTATCAAACTATCTGCTCAAATTGGCTGCCGGGACTCCCGCCAAACTATAATCCAATAGATAATTAACAAGATAACGCTTTAAGCAAAGCTTAACCGTCGGGTAATCGTTGTTTGATTTTCAGTCGAGCCGTCTGCATAGCTCTGATATAACGTCACATTTTAAAATCCTGCAATACTGCTCGATTTCAAAAAAGAAAAATTCTGTAAATGTAAAATACTTTACAATCTTTTTTTATTGCTTATGCAATAATTATATTATAATGGGAAGCTCAAAAAATCATTATTGACATTTTACAAGAGTTTTTGGCAAAATACCGTAAAAGTTTTGTACTTATGTGCGGCAAAAGTTTTTAGAGTTTCCCGAATATTAGTAAAGGAAAAGCCAACGTATAATCGGCTATTTCCGGAGGAGTGATAAATATGGGTATGACTATGTCCCAGAAAATTCTTGCAGCTCACGCAGGACTTAATGAGGTCAAGGCAGGTCAGCTTATTGAAGCCAGGCTCGATATGGTGCTCGGCAACGACGTAACCTCGCCTGTTGCAATCAACGTTTTTGAAGAAAACGGTGCTACCTCTGTGTTTGACAACACAAAAATTGCAATGATTATGGATCACTTTACCCCAAACAAGGATATCAAGGCTGCTACACAGGTTCAGCAGACAAGAAACTTTGCTAATAAATACGACATCAAAAATTATAAAGATGTCGGAGAAATGGGTATTGAGCACGCACTTTTGCCTGAAATGGGTCTTGTCGGACCGGGCTGCCTTTGCATTGGCGCCGACTCGCACACCTGCACCTACGGCGCACTCGGTGCATTCTCAACGGGCGTGGGCTCAACCGATATGGCAGCCGGTATGATTAGCGGCAAGGCATGGTTCAAGGTTCCTTCCGCTATAAAATTCAATCTAATCGGCAAGCCTGCGGGCTTTGTAAGCGGTAAGGACGTTATTCTTCACATCATCGGAAAAATCGGAGTTGACGGTGCGCTCTACAAATCTATGGAATTTGTCGGCGAGGGTGTAAAATATCTGAATATCGACGACCGTCTTTGCATTTCAAATATGGCAATTGAGGCGGGTGCAAAAAACGGTATTTTCCCTGTTGACGACGTCACACGTGAATATTGCAACGGCAGATACCGCGGCAATCCTGTTGAATACACAGCTGATGAGGACGCTGTTTATGATGAGGAATATACAATAGATTTAAGCGAGCTTAGACCTACGGTTTCATTCCCGCATCTTCCGGAAAACACAAGAACAATTGACGAAATCGGTGAGACAGAGGTCAAAATTGACCAGTGCGTAATCGGTTCCTGCACCAACGGCAGAATTTCCGACCTCAGGGCTGCTGCCGAAATTCTCAAGGACAGAAAAATTGCAAAGAATGTAAGATGCATAATTTTGCCCGGAACTCAGAAAATCTGGCTTCAGGCTATGCACGAAGGTTTGTTTGACATTTTTGTAAATGCAGGCGCAGTTGTTTCAACTCCAACATGCGGTCCGTGCCTTGGCGGTCATATGGGTATTCTTGCCGCAGGAGAGAAGGCAGTTTCAACCACAAACCGTAATTTCGTAGGCAGAATGGGTCACATTGACAGCGAGATTTACCTTGCAAGTCCGGCTGTTGCTGCTGCAAGTGCCGTTAAGGGTTACATTACAGACCCTGCAAAGCTTTGATAGAAACAGAAAGGAAGAAATAAAATGAACGCTAAAGGTAAGGTACATAAATTTGGCGATAACGTTGATACAGACGTAATTATTCCTGCACGCTATCTGAACACAGCGTCTCACAAGGAGCTTGCGGCTCATTGTATGGAGGATATTGACAAGGATTTTGTAGGCAAGGTTGCTGAGGGCGACATTATGGTTGCCGAAAAAAACTTTGGCTGCGGTTCTTCAAGAGAGCACGCACCGATTGCAATTAAAGCAAGCGGAATTTCCTGCGTAATCGCTTCAACCTTTGCAAGAATTTTTTACCGCAATGCAATCAACATAGGCTTGCCTATTCTTGAATGTGACGAAGCTGCAAAGGAAATTAAGGGCGGCGACGTTGTTTCAGTTAATTTTGACACGGGTGTTATAACTAACGAGACAACCGGCAAAACATATCAGGCTGAGCCTTTTCCTGAATTTATTCAGAACATCATAAAAAAAGGCGGACTTATCAATTCTATTATGTGATGTGAATTATATTACCGATTAAAAGTTTATATAAGTTTACAAGCTGAATTTATCCCGATAATTATAATAATTGTCGGGAGTTTTTTCTATATAGTATTTTTATAGAAAGCCGCTTTGAAAAATCGAGGCATACAGAAAAATAATTAATGCGCCCTAATACATTTTAGATAATATCTATCTAATATATAATATCGGGGGTGATAGTATGAATACCAGAATAAAGGGAAGACCACGACCTTACGTAACAGTAAATTGTTGATTTGCTCGGCATTACTCAACAAAAATACAGCTATATTGAAACAGAAGCTCAACAGCTGACCGACTAAATTCTTGTAAAGCTTTCAAAGGTATATAACATCACTGCCGATTACATTTTAAAATTAACCGATATTCCAAAATAAAAATCGCTGATATTCAACGGTTTTTTCTTTGTCAACAAATCAAGTTTTTTAGACAAACAAACGTTTTATAGAAAATTTTACTAATCCTTGCCGGATATAAGAAACACCGTCCCTATGGGATCTAAAATAAATCTCAACTAAATTATAGTTTGTCGGGAGTCCCGACAGTCAGGTCGAGCAGATAGCTTGATAAAAAACAAAGAACACTTCTCGAAAATTCACTTAAATACAATTTTCAGCAATAAAGTTTTTAATTTAGCTGAGGTTAGTTTTTATGTGGAATACGTAGGTACGGCCATTGGTCGTCTCAAGAAATTTGCACATTTTTTATTGAGATGCTCACTGATTATCCCTGCGACTTGCCCTATAGGTATATATTTTATATATATCAAACCATAAATTCATCTTGTAAAATAGCTTGTTCTATAGTTTGATAACGTTAATCTACCTTGTTTGTCCTTTTCTTTTATTTGAAAATAAAAGAACGAAAAGAAAGCAAATTCAAAGGGAATGGGATTTCGATTCCCTTTCCCCGATTCCCTTTCCCTTGAAAATCCCCTTTTCTTAACCGACCAACGGGTTCCCCTTTGGAAACCCGTTCTCTCTCATATTTTCATCTAAACTATAAATTATACTAATCACTTTCGGCAAACATAATTTGGGGTTACACAAAAATCCCGGCAATCGTTTATGATCGCCGGGATAATTCTAATTTTCTATAAAGCTTTAACTGCAAAACCTGCGCTAATTACTTCTTGTAGCTTATGTGCCAGATTTCCTTGGCATACTCTACAATAGCACGGTCTGACGAGAACTTGCCTGCATTTGCAACGTTGAGCAGGCACTTCTTACCAAACGCCTTGCGGTCTGCATAATCAGCGTTAGCTCTGATCTTTGCATCAACATAGAGAGGAAGATCATAGATGAGGAAGTAGTGGTCAGCCTCCTGCCATGACGTACCCTTAAGAAGTGCGTCGTGAAGCTCCTTGAAGCTGCCCTCGCCCTGTGCGCCGTCATCATCAAAAGTGCCGTCGATAAGTGTGTCAACAACTCTCTTGATTTCAGGATTTGCATCATAAAGAGCCTTAGGATTGTAACCCTCAGCCTTGAGCTTTTCAAGATCCTCAACTCTTGCACCGAAGATATACTCATTCTCTTCGCCTGCACACTCTGCAATCTCGATATTTGCACCGTCATATGTGCCGAGTGTAACAGCACCGTTGAGCATAAACTTCATATTACCTGTACCCGAAGCCTCAAGACCTGCTGTTGAAGTCTGCTCTGAAATATCAGCAGCAACAACAATCTTCTCAGCATAAGATACGTTGTAGTTTGAAATAAAGCAAACCTGAAGAAGATCCTTTGTATCAGGGTCATTGTTTACAAGATTTGCAATCTCGTTGATATACTTGATAATTGCCTTTGCTCTTGCATAGCCCGGAGCAGCCTTTGCACCGAAGATGAAGGTTGTAGGAGTCCAGTTTGTGAGCTTCTTGTCCTTCAATCTGAAATAGATTGTCATGATGGAGAAGGCGTTAAGAAGCTGTCTCTTATACTCGTGAAGTCTCTTAACCTGTATATCATAGATTGAATCAGGATTAATATCAAAGCCGTCCATTTTCTTGATATACTCGGCAAGCTGCTGCTTTTTCTTCTTCTTGATAGTATTAAACTTATTGATTGTTCTTGCGTCAATACTGTCGTTGAGCTTTGAAATAAGCGAAAGGTCGATAAGCCAGTCGTCTGAGCCAACCTTGTCTGTGATAAGAGCCGAAAGCTCAGGGTTGCAGAGACCAAGCCATCTTCTCTGTGTGATACCGTTTGTCTTATTCTGGAATCTCTCAGGATATACCTGATACCACTCTTTAAGAACATCATTCTTGAGGATTTCCGTGTGGAGCTTAGCAACACCGTTTACATATGTGCCTGCATAAATTGCAAGTCTTGCCATATGAACAACATTGCCGTCAATAATACGCATTTTAGCCTTTAATTCTTCAGAAACACCCTTTGCTGTGAGCTCTTCCTGACACTTATTTGCAATAAGGCTGATGATGTGATAGATTTCAGGGATAACCTGAGTCATAAGGTCAGCAGGCCATTTTTCAAGAGCCTCGCCCAAAACTGTGTGGTTTGTATATGAACAGGTCTGTCTTGCAATTTCAAATGCTTCATCAAAGTTCATACCTTCAAGCATAAGAAGTCTTACAAGCTCAGGTACGCAGGATACAGGATGCGTGTCGTTAAGCTGGATTGCATTTTCCTTTGCAAAGAAGCTGAAATCGCTGCCGTGCTTAGCCTTGTAGCGGCGCATAATATCCTGAAGTGAAGCTGAACAGAAGAAATACTGCTGCTTTAATCTGAGCACCTTGCCCTCGTACTTGTTATCGTTAGGATAAAGAACCTTTGAGATATTCTCAGCGTCGTTCTTCTCCTTGACAGCCTTGTCATATTCTGTGTCATTGAAAGCCGTAAAATCAAAATCATTTACTGCTTCAGCCTGCCAGAGACGGAGTGTGTTTATGTTGCTTGTCTTGCAGCCGATAACAGCCATATCATAAGGAACAGCCTTAACTGTCTGATCCTTGAAGCTTACCGTAACTGCGTCGTCCTCAGCACGGATACACCACGGATCTTCAAATCTCTGCCAATTGTCGGCAATTTCAACCTGATATCCGTCCTCAATAAGCTGCTTGAAAAGTCCGTATTTATAACGGATGCCGTATCCGTCAAGCGGAACCTCCTGAGTTGCCGCACTGTCAAGATAGCATGCAGCCAAACGTCCGAGACCGCCGTTGCCGAGAGCAGCGTCGTCGATGTCTTCAAATGTGTTGATGTCAATACCCTTTTTCTTGAGCAGCTTTGTAACTTCATCCAGAATTCCGAGGCAGTAAAGATTGTTGTACATCATTCTGCCCATAAGGAACTCAGCAGAGAAATAATAAGCTCTGCGCTCGCTGTTGTGTTTTGCCTTGCTTGCTGCCCAGTTGTCAGCGATTTCGCCCATTACAGCCTTGCCGAGTGAAAGATGCAGCTCGGAAGGAGTGAGCTCCTCAACCTTTTTGCAATACATAGACTGCGCTGTAAGCTCAAGCTTTTCCATAATATTACCCATTGTTTAGTCCTCCAGTCGTCCGCTATTTTCAGACATAGATTTTAATTTATCTGCAAGCTCATCTGTGAGAGCATCGCTCTTAAGTCGCCATACCCAGTTGCCTCCGAGAGTTGACGGAACGTTCATTCTTGCCTCTTTGCCAAGGCCCAGAATATCCTGCATAGGCACAATTGTCATACCCGCCTTACTCTGATAAGCTGTGCGGATGAGTCCCCAGTTAAAAGGCTCGTCCTCAGGCATACGGCAATAGCTTCTTGCATAATCAATATCACTCTGCTTTGCTGTTTCCAGCCAACCTATAACGGTGTCGTTATCGTGGGTACCTGTGTAAACAACACAATTTTCTGTATATTTATGCGGAAGATAGTCATTCTCCTCGCCGCTGTCAAATGCAAATTCAAGCACCTTCATTCCCGGATAGCCCGTCTGCTCCATAAGCTCGGTTACATCGGGAGTAAGAGTACCGAGATCCTCGGCAACAATTTCTATCTTGCCGATTGCCTCCTCCATCATTTCAAAGAATTTAATGCGCGGACCGTCAATCCATTCGCCGCCGATAGCATTCTCGGCAGGATACGGAATTGAATAGTAGCTTGCAAATGCTCTGAAATGGTCAATTCTTGTAATATCATAAAGCTTTGATGCAGCCTTTATGCGCTCAAACCACCACTCATAATCAGTTTGCTCAAGATAATCCCAATCATACAGAGGATTTCCCCAAAGCTGACCTGTTTCTGAGAAATAGTCAGGCGGACAGCCTGCAACAGCTATCGGGTCACCGTCGTCATAAAGCTGAAACAGCTCGGGATTAGCCCAAGTATCTGCGCTGTCCATTGCAACATAGATAGGCATATCACCAAGAATTTTGATGCCAAGTCCGTTTACATAAGCACGGAATGCTTCCCACTGCTCATAGAATTTGAACTGAACAAACTTCCAGAAATCAACATCATCCTTCAGCTTGCGCTCATAACGCTTAACGGCAGCCTCCTCGTGCATTTTGATTTCTTCGTCGGGCCACTCGGTCCACGAAACCATATCAAAGCTCTTCTTTACTGCCATATAGAGTGCGTAATTTTTTAGCCACTTGCAGTTTTTGCGCTTGAAGGAAGAAAAAACCTTCTGATCACAATTTGCCTTAAAATTCTTATAAGCAATTCTGAGAATTTCAAATCTGCTGTTATAGATTTTCTCGTAATCAACCTCTTCGCTGTCTGAGCCCCAGTCAAAACTCAAAATCTCTTCCTGAGTGACAAGGCCTTCATCCTTAAGCGTGTCAAGGTCGATAAGATAGGGGTTGCCTGCATAGGTTGAAAAAGACTGGTACGGTGAATCACCGTAGCTTGTAGGGCCAACAGGGAGAATCTGCCATACAGTCTGACCTGACTTTTTGAGGAAGTCCGCAAACTGTCTTGCCTCCTTGCCGATGGTGCCTATTCCGTAGGGGGACGGAAGCGAAGTAATCGAAAGCAGAATACCTGCGCTTCTTTCCATAAAAATCAACTCCATTCTGACGGATATTAAATTTTAATCTACAGGTACACGGTAAAAATACCCGCTAAATCCCATAGTAACAATATAATTCTAGCACATAATCTACGATTTTACAAGATTTTTTTCAAAGATTTATAATCCAAAAAACTTTTATGCAACAAATAGAGTAAAACGTAAATTTTTTCAGTAAATTATTGTGAAATATAGTAAATTAACCCCATATTATTATACAAATTAAGGCGCAAGATATTATTAATTTTGCTTATATATTACATCAAGAATCGTAAACAGCGCAGCGTCAGAGGTTATTCTGCGGATATAGTCGCGCGAATTGGGAATCTTGGCGCTTCCGCCAAGATTTAGCTTGATAGCATATGTTTCTTTGTTAGTACACACGCCCACATACACAAGTCCCACCGGCTTCTCGGGAGTGCCTCCCAGAGGACCTGCAATGCCCGTTGTGCTGATACCAATGTCCGCACCTGACAGTTCTCTGACGCCCTCCGCCATCTGAACCGCAGTTTCTGAGGATACGGCGCCAAGCACGGTAAGCGTTGTTTCTGATACACCCAGCACCTTGCGCTTGATTTCATTTGCGTAGGAGCACACGCCGCATTCAAAAACCTCGCTCGAACCGCTCACTCGCGTGATTCGCTCGCTGACAAGTCCCCCGGTACAGCTTTCAGCCGTGGCGACCTTTAGTCCCTTTTCTTTAAGTCTTTCTACAACATCCTCCTGCAGAGTGTCGGCATTAAGATTATTTTTGCGTATTAAATTGATTATATCTATATCTGTAAGCTGAATCATTCCCATTCCTCCTTATTGTAGTGGTATATATTTCAATTGTATCACTACAACTTATTTATTGCAATTACTTTTGATTTTTGGTATATTATAATCAGTTTAATCACTTTAAAAATAAATTATGAGGTAAATGTATGGCTTGGTTTTTTACTAAACACAGAATAACATCTGATAAATATATAATTTCGGGCGAAAATGCAAAGCACATTTCAAAGGTTCTGAGAATGAGCAAGGGCGAAGAGCTGACTCTTGTAACGCCCGACAGAATGCAGTGCCGCTGCGAGGTTTTCAGCATATCAAATGACAGCGTAACGGTTGACGTTCTGTCAAAAAAGCCCTGCGAAAACGAACCGAACGTTGAGATAACACTCTATCAGGCCTTGCCAAAGGGTGACAAAATGGAATTTATAATTCAAAAAGCCGTTGAACTCGGTGTAACAAAAATTGTCCCTATGATTTCGGCAAGGTGTATTTCGCGCCCCGATATGAAATCGCTTGCAAAAAAGCAGTCACGCTGGCAGAAGATTGCCATGCAGGCGGCTATGCAAAGCAGGCGCGGAATTATTCCCGAGGTGTGTCCGTGCGTGTCATTTGTTAATGCGGCAAAGCTTACCACACAGCACGAGCAGACAATATTTTTCTACGAAATGGGCGGAGAATCGGTAAAGAAAATCATAGGCGGCAAAACGCCGAAATCCATAGGAATTTTCATCGGCAGCGAGGGCGGTTTTGAACAGAGCGAAGCTGATTTGATTTTTAAAAACGGCGGTCAGGCAGCAACGCTCGGCAAACGTATTTTAAGATGTGAGACTGCTCCCCTTGCGGCGCTTTCTATTATAATGTATCAAACAGGAAACTTTTAGAATATATTATCAAACTATATTTTATAGTATCAAGCGGACAGAAAAACGATAACAATAAAGCAAAAGGGAGAATAAAATGACGGGAATTATATGTGCAATGCAGATAGAAGCAGACGGCTTGATTGCTCTCGCCGAAAACACAAGCGCTCAAACAATTGCAGGAATGAGCTTCACAACAGGCACGCTCTTCGGAAAAGACGTTGTCATAGTTGTATGCGGTGTAGGCAAGGTCAACGCCGCTATGTGCACCTTTGCTTTGATTGACAAATTCAACCCCGACGCAGTAATCAACAGCGGTGTTGCAGGAGCAGTGTCCCCGTTGGTTACAATCGGAGATATTGTTGTGGGAACAAAGACCGTTGAACATGATATGAACACCACGGCTCTCGGGGACAAACAAGGTGAAGTGTCCTTCCCGAATGAGACAAAAATTTTCTTTGAGTGTGACAGGGAAATCTGCCGCAAACTGACCAAGGTCTGCAAAGCTATACCCGACGCAAAAACCGAGAACGGCATAATTGCAAGCGGAGACATCTTTGTATCAGACCGCAAAAAAAGGCTGATAATTAACGACCGTTTTGGTGCGCTTGCTTGTGAAATGGAGGGAGCTGCAGTCGGACACGTGTGCTACAGCTGTCGTGTTCCGTTCGGCATAATCAGAGCAATTTCCGATGACCTTGACGAAAACAAGGGAATTGATTTTGTAAAATTCACAAAGCTTGCAAGTCAGAAAACCGTTGCCGCAATAAGCGGTTTTTTACAGGCTGAGTAATTACGGCAATCTCAAAATAGAAATTTCTCAATTTCACTTTTCATCATAAAGTACAAGCCCGGCAAAACTATCCGTTGGGCAACCGTCCTTCTTTTTTACCCTGCTGCCTGCCGACTAGAAAATATTCGTGCAACTCAGCTATTGACAACTTTCCTGTATTTAGGTAAAATTAAGAGTGATATTTACTTTTTATTCGAATTAAAAGGGAGAGATATTTAATGCAGCTTTCAGGTGCAGACATCATATGTGAATGTCTGATTGAACAGGGCGTTGACACGGTATTCGGCTATCCGGGCGGCGCTGCGCTCAACACATATGATGCACTCTACAAATATAGAGATAAAATCAATCATATTCTGACTGCTCACGAACAGGGAGCTTCTCACGCTGCCGACGGCTATGCTCGTTCCACAGGAAAAACAGGCGTTGTAATCACGACCTCCGGTCCCGGCGCCACAAACATTGTTACAGGCATCGCTACTGCTGACATTGACAGCATTCCGCTTGTTGCAATTACCGGCAACGTAACAACCGACCAACTCGGACGCGACAGCTTTCAGGAGGTTAATATTGTTGACATAGTAAAGCCTATAACTAAGGCAAGCTATCTTGTTGAAAAGGTTGAGGATCTCGCCCCCACAATCCGCAAGGCTTTTGCACTTGCTCAGGAAGGCAGAAAAGGTCCTGTGCTTATTGACGTACCAAAGGACGTCACAGCTAACAAAACAGAGTTCACGCCGATTGCACCCGCAAAGCCCGAAATCATAAAAATCAAGAATCCCGAAAGCATCAAGGCTGTTCAGGAGCTTATAAAACAGTCATCTCAGCCGCTTATCTATGCAGGCGGCGGAATTATCAGCGCAAACGCCTCAAATGAGCTGGTTGAATTTGCCGAGCTTATTGACGCACCTGTTTGCTGCTCACTTATGGGACTGGGCTGTATTCCGGCAAGTCATCCGCTTTCTATGGGTAACATAGGTATGCACGGCGGTTATGAGACAGGTATGGCTACGGGCAAGTGCGATCTCATCATCGCAGCAGGCGCAAGATTTTCCGACCGTGTTGCAGGCGACCGAGAAAGATTTGGTCACCAGGCAAAGATAGTTCAGCTTGAAATTGACGAGAAGGAAATCAACAAGAATGTTAAGGTTGACGAATATGTTCTCGGCGACGTAAAGGATGCGCTGACAGCTCTCACAATCGGCTTAGAGCAGCAAAAACACACGGACTGGATTGAGATTATCAAAGAGTGGAAAATCAGCACAAGCATTAAGCCTTCACTCGGAGACGGATTTTTCAGCGCGCAGGATGTTTTTGAGGTTATCAATGAACTGAAAGCAGACACCGATATTATGACTACCGACGTTGGTCAGCATCAGATGTGGGCAGCTCAGTATAATAAGGCAGAAACGCCCCGAACCTTTATCAGTTCAGGCGGTATGGGCACAATGGGCTTTGGTATGGGTGCCTCTATCGGCTCACAGATGGCTAATCCCGACAAAAGGGTTGTGCTAATCACGGGCGACGGAAGCTTTCATATGAATTTGAACGAGCTTGTAACCCTCAGGTCATACGACCTGCCGATTATTGTTGTCATAATGAACAACAGCGTTCTCGGTATGGTTCGTCAATGGCAGAAGCTGTTTTACGGCAACCGTTTTTCACAGACCGACCCGCACAGAGCTACCGATTTTGTTGCACTTGCAAACTCGTTCGGCATTGAGGGTATGCGGATTACAAAGGAAGAAGAGGTCAGACCTGTGCTTGAAAAGGCTTTCGCACTGAATAAGCCAGTTGTTGTTGACTGTGTTATCAGCCCTGACGAGAACGTACTTCCAATGATACCTCCGGGAAAAACCGTTGACGACATAATCACAGAAATGTAATACACATAATCAATAAATGGCGGCTCGTTTTGAGCCGCCATATTTTTATTTAAATGAAATTTCATCGGTGGAATTGGAAAATTATAAATTTTCTGATACACCTTGATAAATTCTTCTGCATTATCTTTATCAGAATTACAAAAGAAATTAGCGCTATCAGTTTCATTATTGGATTATTCAACATTGTATATCCCATTGCAGTGACTGTATGTCTCATACCTGAGCTTGGATAAGTAAATATTTAAACAGGATATTCATTTAAAAGTAAGCGTCAAATAAGGCACACCTTGACACGAAAACATTAAAATAGTAACAGCCCACCTGATTTTCTTAGGCGGGCTGTTACTATATGAGGTGGGCTTTATTTGACGCTTACCATAAAAATATACAGGAGAAGCTATGACTGCAATATCGGCATTTCTTAACTTAGTAAGCGCCAAATAACAAAAAAGAGATACTCAACTGAGCATCTCCCATATTAACATTTCAAAATAATTCAATTAACGACATTAAAACTGTCATTAGCTCTACCAACTGAGCTAATGGTGCAAATAAATGCAAAACAGCACCCTGAAAACTGAATAAAGGAAAGGCAAAGAAAGAAGAAAAATATAAACAAATAAGGGTTAAAGTAATACTACAAGTAGCTGACCAAAGTATCTCTGTGGTCAAGCCCTCGACCTATTAGTACTGCCAAGCTTAATGCCTCACGACACTTACACACGCAGCCTATCAACCTCGTAGTCTTCAAGGGGTCTTACTCAGTTATCTGATGGGATATCTAATCTTGGAGTCGGCTTCACGCTTAGATGCTTTCAGCGTTTAT
>CAYQXN010000013.1:0-28340 GCA_964421585.1 uncultured Ruminococcus sp.
ACAGCTAAAATTCGGCAAAACATAATATGATTATTCCATTGTTCAAACAGGAGTTTGCATCGTTTCAAAAAATTATATCAGACAATACAAAAAGAGAGTGAAAAATTTCCACCCTCCTATTTGCATTACTATTTTTCAAAAAATTACTTTCGGTTGCCTGCTTAATGGTCAATTGATATTATATATGCTAAGGCAAAACATATCCACTGCAAAATCTTTCGTCTTGAAACAGTCCGTTTTTTCTGTAATAACTTCTTCTGTAATTTTCTAAATCATCAATTACGATAACCTTTTTGGCAACGCATACTTCTCTTTATATGTTCTATAGTCATCATTGTACCGAATATCGTCTGAATTTTTCAGCTCGTGAAGATATTCGTGCGCTTCATATCCGTTTTGGTTGATTGCAATTACTCCGATTGCAATATTTGAGCAATGATCTGAAACTCTCTCAATATTTGTTATAAGGTCGGAAAATACAAAGCCGAGTTCAATTGTGCACTCTCCGTTTGTCAGCCGCCTTACATGGGCTTCCTTTAATTTATCCCTTAACCTGTCAATCACCTGCTCAAGCGGCTCAACTCTTGACGCAAGATTTACGTCATTGTTTATAAATGCAAGAGTTGCGTTATTTATAATTTCTCTGAGCGCCGCCGTCATAATATCAATTCCTGCCTGCGCCTCCTCAGAAAATTTCAATTTTTTTTGATAGATTTCCTGAGCAACCTCCAAAATGTTTACCGCATGGTCGCTAATTCGTTCAAAGTCGCCGATTGTGTGCAGTATAAGCTGAATTTTCCTGCTGTCATCCTCAGAAAGCGTCTTTGAACTAAGCTTTACAAGATATGTTGAAATAACATCCTCGTAAGCGTCAATCATATCCTCGTTGCCGCTTATGACTTCAGCCGTTCTTTCATCATAATTTCCCACAAGCTCAAGCGAACCGAGCAAGGTACCCTCTGAAAGACGCGCCATTTCTGTACTTGTAGCAACTGCACGCTCTGTGGCAAGTGCCGGCGTATTGAGAAAACGCTCGTCCAAAAACGGCATTTGACTGTCCTCACTGTGGTCACGAATAGTAATGCACGCAAGCTTTTCAAACTGCCTGCTAAACGGCAACAGCAATGCAGTAGCCAATATATTAAATGCTGTGTGTATAATTGCAATGTCAGCCTGCTTAACTACATCATTCAAAAATACGTAATTAAAGAATAAGTTTGAACCGTAGAATAGAGCACAGATTGCAAGCGTACCTATAATATTGAAATACAGGTGGACAAATGCCGCACGTTTTGCGTTCTTTTTTGCTCCTATGCATGAAATAAGCGCTGTCACGCAGGTTCCGATATTTTGTCCCATCACAATAGGAATTGCCATTGAATAGGTTATGCTTCCCGTTGCCGACAAAGCCTGCAAAATTCCCACAGAAGCACTTGAGCTTTGTATAACTGCCGTAAGCAAGGCTCCTGCAAAAATCCCCAGCAGAGGGTTCTCAAAGGCAGTTAGAATGCTTGTGAATGTGGGATTATTTGCAAGCGGCTTTACAGCGCCGCTCATTGCGTCCATACCAACCATAAGCACTGCAAATCCTACAAAGATTGTACCTAAATTACGTTTTTTATCTGTTTTACAGAACATCAGCAATACTATGCCTGCAAATGCAAATATTGCCGAGAATGACGAGGGTTTGAGCAGCTGTACTATTACGTTATCTCCCTCAATACCGGAAAGGCTGAGTATCCAGGCAGTGATTGTCGTGCCCACATTTGCACCCATAATAATGCCGATTGCCTGACGCAGTTTCATAATACCGGAATTTACAAATCCGACAACCATAACTGTTGTAGCCGATGACGACTGAATAACCGCTGTTACAACAGCACCAAGTAAAAATCCCTTTAAAGTACTGTTGGTCATCTTTTCAAGAGTTTTTTCAAGCCTTCCGCCCGAAAGCTTTTCAAGGCCGTCGCCCATCGTGTTCATACCATACAGAAACAAGGCAAGTCCGCACAAAAGACTGAGCACAGAGAATAAATCCATAATGTAATACGCCCCCTTTTATACCAATAACCGATAAAAGCTATAAAAATTTTTGAGCAGACTTTTTATAAGATGTGTAGCATACCGTTGAAAAGCCGGCGCCTGTCGAGGACAGGTTAGATATATGGCTAAAAATCTACCAAAAAGATTTATAGAAACTTTACTGGATATCAGCATTAATTTATATTTATCAAAATCCCGTCATAGCTTTGTAAAACCATTGTAAAAACTATGTAAAATCTCAAAATAGCAAAAAGGCTCTTATGAGATTATTCCCCATAAAAACCTTTTTATGATTTTATATATTGTTTTATACTAAAAACACCGGTTGCAAGTGAAAGATTACCTGTCTTTGATACCGCAAGACAGCAGCAAGCCGCTTACACTGAACAAAATTTATTCACGAATAAAATGCCGCCGTAAAGGTAGTACCGTTTTCATTGCTCTCAAGCGTAACCCTTCCGCCGTGGTGCTCAGCAATATGTTTTACTATTGCCAGCCCCAGACCTGTACCGCCGGTTTCCTTGGAACGGCTTTTATCCACGCGATAAAAACGTTCAAAAACGCGCTTGCGGTGCTCCTCAGGAATTCCGATTCCCGTATCCTTTACCGAAATATACGGATTACCTCCGTTATCTCTAACGATTATTTCTACTCTTCCCTGAGGTTTGTTGTAACGTATTGCATTGTCGCAAAGATTGTAAACAAGTTCATAAATTTGATTTCTGTTCCCGTTTATCACAGTACTCTCTGCGTCAACAGAAAACATAATTTTTTGCTTTGCCGCATTTGAACGCAAATCATCTGCAACCTCGTTAACAACACCCGAAAGATCCACAGGAACAAAATTCTCACTTGAAGAGCCTTCATCAAGCTGAGAAAGCTCGATAATATCACTTATAAGCGACAGCAATCTGCCTGATTCCTTGTGGATTTTATGTGCAAAGCCCTGAATATCTTCAGGACGCGCCAGACCATTCTCTATGATTTCTGCATACCCCGAAATAGAGGTAAGCGGAGTTTTCAGCTCATGAGTTACGTTTGCCGTAAACTCACGGCGCATTTTTTCGGCTCTCTTTTTTGCTGATATATCAATAATTAGGCAGATAACGCCGTTCTGCTTTCCGTTTGAATATACAGGATTTGTAATAATCTGAAGCGCTCTACTGTTTATTGTAATATCACCGCTTTTGCCTTTGCCCTCAAGAGCGCCGTCAACGCAATCCTTTAAAACATCATCGCGTGAATAGACAAGCAAGCTGTTGCCCTCAGACTTAATGCCTCCCGCGCCTATCAGTCTTGAAGCAGAATTATTACTCATCAGAACATTTTTATCCATATCAATCAGCAGAAAGCCTTCTGACATATTCTGAATAAGAGTATTAATCTTATCCTTTTCAAGCTGGAGCTTTCGCATCTGCTTTTTAATTTCCTTTTGCTGACCGCTTATGGTCTCAGCCAGCGGAATAAGCTCCTCATAAAGTGTATCGTCAATATTTTGAGTCATTTTTTCAATCGGCTTAATAATACTGCGTGTTGAACGTCTTGACATAAGCAGACATATCAGAAACACCAAAAGTATTATCACAATAATAGCAGGAAAAATATTTATAAAAATTGAAAAAATACTGCCTACTGTTTTTGAAACACGAAGAACATTACCGTCGTAAGTTCTTATTGCATAATAATAGGTTATACTGTTGAGCGTTGATGACATCCTGTTGCTCGACCCCGTGCCGTTTTTGAGAGCAGATTTAAATTCCGAACGGTTCTTATGGTTTTCCATTGAATTTATTTCCACACCGTCCTCACTGTCAAACAAAACATTTCCGTCAGGGTCAATAAGAGTAATACGGAAGCTTTCGGAGCTGTAATCGTTCGATATATCAACCTCGTGCTCGTTATTATATGCACGTGTAACGGTCTCAGCATAAATTCTCAAATCTGTTTCCTCCTGACTTGTAAAAACAAACCAGAAAGCGGCTGTTGAAAAAACAGCCGTTAACAGAATTGATACAGTTGCAATAACACAAAAACGCTTAAAAAGTATTTTTCTCAGTTTCAATAATCACTCACCGGCCTTGTATCCCACGTTGCGGACTGTTTTGATAAGCTTTCCGCAGTCGCCAAGCTTCTGGCGCAAAGTAGTAATATGCATATCAACCGTACGGCTTTCGCCCTCAAAATCATAGCCCCATACATTTATGATAATATTTTCGCGGCTTCGTGCCAATCCCTTGTTTTTAAGCAAATACTTAAGCAGCTGGTACTCCTTAAAGGTAAGGTTACACTCTTTTCCGTTTGTAGTAACCACGTGCTTAGAGTCATCAAGAACAATCCCGTTCAACGAAATAATTTCGCCGCCGTCTGAAGGAGCACATCTGCGGAAAATGGCACGAACTCTTGAAATAAGCTCAAGCACGGAAAAAGGCTTTGTTATATAATCATCTGCACCCATATCAAGACCCTTTACCTTATCCATTTCACTGCTCTTTGCAGTCACAAGGATAACGGGGACAGACTTTGTAGCAACATCCTTTCTCAGTCTTTCAAGCACTGAAAGTCCGTCAAAATCGGGAAGCATAATATCAAGTATAACAAGCTGCGGAGCTTCAACGGCACAAGCTCTGAAAAAGCTTGTGCTTTCTGAAAAGCTCCGAACATCATAACCGCTGTTTCTGAGGGCATAGGTTTCAAGCTCTCTTATGTCCGCGTCATCTTCAACTATATATATCAGCATCTTTATACTCCCGTTATCAAGTCTGTTACCCTGCCTTACTAAGGGACAAAGCGTCATTATACTATATTTATTATAACATAATCACATAAAAAGTAAACGTTTCTGTCACAAAATCTCTGTTTATTGATACAGCAAAGCATTACTTGAGTCTGCGGCTTCCCGTAATCGAAAATGCCACCCATTCGGCGGTATTCACTGCATGATCGCCTATTCTTTCAAGATATTTTGCTATCATAACAAGGTCGATTGCTTCTGTGCCAAGCTCCCTGTTGCGATGTACTATATCAACTGTTTCTTCCTTTACCTTTTCAAAAAGTGCGTCAATAATATCATCCTGTCTGCTCACCTTTTTTGCAAGCTCAATATCCTTTCTGACAAAAGCGTCAATTGAAAGCGTAACCATTTCAGCCGCCTGCTCAGCCATATCTGAAATATGCGTCATATCATACACACTTGATTTTTCAATCAAATACTGAGCTATTTCTGCAATATCAATTGCATGGTCGCCTATTCTCTCAAGGTCAGTAATCATTTTGAGCACAGCGGATATACAGCGCAAATCCTTAGCAACAGGCGCCTGATGAAGCAAAAGCTTAATGCAATGATTCTGAATGGTTTTTTCAATTGTATTGATACTGTCCTCATACACTCTTGCCTGTTCAAGACTTCCGCTTCTGACGCCCGTAATCATTCCAAGAGTGTTTTTTATTGCTTGCTCAACAATACTTCCCATTTCAATAAGCTGATCGTTAAGCTGAACCAAATCTTTATCAAAATATTCTCTCATTAGCCGAACCTTCCCGTAATGTATTCCTCAGTGCGCTCATCCTTAGGAGAAGAAAATATTGCGTCTGTAGAATTGTATTCAACCATTTCTCCAAGCAGGAAAAATGCCGTATTGTCAGAAATACGAAGCGCCTGCTGCATATTGTGCGTAACCATTATGATTGTATATTCATTTTTCAGTTCAAGACAAAGCTCTTCAATTTTGCCCGTAGAAATCGGATCAAGCGCTGAGGTTGCCTCGTCCATAAGCAAAACCTCAGGCTTTATTGCAAGCGCACGCGCAATACAAAGACGTTGCTGCTGACCGCCCGACAATCCGAGCGCGCTTTTCTTGAGTCTGTCCTTAAGTTCATCCCAGATTGCAGCGTCACGCAATGATTCCTCAACAATTCTGTCAAGCTCACGCTTGCTTTTAATACCGTGCGTACGGGGACCGAACGCAATGTTGTCATACACGCTCATAGGAAACGGATTTGCCTTCTGAAATACCATACCTACTCTTTTTCTCAGAATATTTATGTCCATATTTCCATATATATCATCACCGTCAAGACAGATGTCGCCGGTAATTTTACAGCCCTCAACAAGATCGTTCATTCTGTTGAGTGATTTCAGAAGCGTACTTTTGCCGCAGCCCGAAGGACCGATAAATGCTGTTATCTTATTTTTATCCATATGTAAATTTACATCCTTAAGAGCATGAAATTTACCATACCAAAGGTTCATATTATCTATTGTGAACTTTTCCATATATAAACTATTTATCCTTTCCGGTTCCGAGTTTCTTGGCAATAAAGGCTGATAGGGTATTTATACCAAAAACAAGAACAAGCAGAACAACCGCCGTTCCCCAGGCCTGATTTGTATATAAACCCTCGTTTGTAAGCACATACATATGAATCGCAAGCGTTCGCCCCGAATCCATAACCGAGCTGACCGTGCCTGTTGCCGAGCCTGATGTATAAATCAAGGCAGCAGTTTCTCCCACTATTCGTCCCACTGCAAGAATTACGCCTGCAAGAATACCCGGTATTGCACTCGGCAGAATTATTCTTACAATTGTTCTGAGCTTTCCTGCACCGAGTCCGTAGCTGCCCTCACGGTATGAATCGGGAACCGTAAGCAAGGCTTCCTCAGTTGTACGCATTATCGTCGGCAATACCATAATTGCAAGCGTAAACGAGCCTGCAAGGATTGATAATTTCCATTGAAGTGCAGTTACAAAGAACATCCAGCCGAAAAGTCCGTAAACAATTGACGGTATGCCCGACAGGGTTTCTGCCATTGTTCTGATAACCTTAACCAGCTTGTTGCCTTTTTTAGCGTATTCTGCAAGATAAATTGCTGCACCTATGCCGAACGGAACTGCTATGACAAGAGTAAGCAATGTTGTTATGATTGTATTTATTATTGCAGGCATACAGGAAACATTCTCACTGTTGTACTCCCAGGCAAAGAGATCGGGAGTAAGATTAGGAATACCCCTTACCAGAATATAAATCATCAAAAACAGCAGCGCGGCTGCCGAAACGGTCGCTGCAAGACCTACAATAATAAGTAAAAGGAGCGAAAGAGGCTTGCGTTTATAGGAAATCATACGCTGTTTGAATGTTGTCTTATTTATCGGCTTTATATCAGCCGATGCAATATTATCACGCATGTTTTTCACTCCTACTTTTGATAGCCTGCATTGAAAGCGTTATGAGCAAAATAAATACGAACAGAACCACGCCTGTTGCAATAAGCGCCTCACGGTGAAGTCCCGTTGAATAGCCCATTTCAAGAACTATATTTGCGGTCAGGGTTCTGACTCCGTCTGTAAGCTTGCCGGGGATCTGCACCTGATTGCCTGCAATAAGCACCACAGCCATTGTTTCACCTATAGCTCTGCCTATTCCGAGAACCACTCCTGCAAGCACACCTGATTTTGAAGCGGGAAGAATTGTTTTGAAAACACTTCTCTCCTTTGTTGCTCCGAGTGCAAGCGCACCCTCGTAATAGCTTTCGGGAACCGCTCTGATTGCAGACTCCGAAACACCGATAATCGTCGGCAATATCATTACGCCAAGCACTATTGAAGCCGCAAGAAGGCTGGAACCGTTTCCGCCGAAATTGTTGCGTATAAACGGAACAATTACCATAAGACCAAAAAAGCCGTAAACTATTGACGGAATACCTGCAAGAAGCTCTGTTGCCGGCTTTAAAACTTTGTAAAGCGGCGCAGGACAAAACCTTGCAAGAAAAACCGCAGTTAATATTCCTATGGGAACGCCGATAATTATTGCGCCGGCTGTAACATAAAGACTGCCGATTATCATATCAAATATTCCATAACTTGCAGGTACATTAGTAGGCGACCATTCCTGACCGCCTACAAAATTGAAGAAACCTATTTTTGCCATTGCCGGCACACCGTTATAGAACAAAAAGATACAGATAATGACTACCGCCGCTATACTTGTGATAGCCGTCAGGAAGAAAACTCCCTGCATTGCCATTTCCTTAACCCTGTTCAACCTCATTTAATAATGTCACTCCAAACGGTTGTTTCCCCGGTATAAATTGCTTTTATCTGATCAACTGTAAGACTGTCGCAGGTGTTATCATTGTTAATGATTACCGCAATACCGTCTTTTGCAATTGTTGCAGATGTAAGCTCATCAGCCTCTTCATCCTTGAGTTCACGTGAAGCCATACCGATGTCGCATGTACCGTCAATTGCTGACTGGATACCTGCTGATGAGTCTGATGTTTGTATCTCAATCTCAGCATTTGTGTTGACAGCCTGATAAGCTTCAGCAAGCTTCTCCATTACAGGAGATACAGATGTCGAACCGGCAACAACAACTTTGCCCGAAGGCTTTGAACCGCTGTATGCTTCATTCTCAGAAACTGCAACATAGCCGTTATCCTCAACTACCTTCTGACCGTCGGAGCTTAAAATATAATCAACAAAATCCTGTGCAACCTCGCTTAAATCGCCCTTCCATGCAATGTTGAACGGACGGCTGATTGCATAGTCTCCCGACTTTACATTATCAGCAGCAGCTTCTATACCGTCAACCTTAACTGCCTTAACAGAGTCGTTAAGCGAACCGAGTGAAATATAACCGATTGCCGCCCGATTATCCTTAACATTTGTAATAGCGGCTTCCGTGCTGTTTATTATAACAGCCGAGTTAACTGTGTAGTCTGTCTTTGTATCTCCGTCTGAAACAAGAACGCCTGTAAGCTCAACAAAAGCGTCTCTTGTGCCGGAGCCTTCTTCTCTTGAAACAACTGTAATTTCCTTGCTCGTGTCAAACGCAGCGCTCTCTGCTGATGCAGATGATGAAACTGTCGATGAGCTTCCGCAGCCTGCAAGTGCGGTTACTGCAAGTGCAGCTATTACTGTAATTGCTGAAAAATTTTTTACTGATGATTTCATTTTTTCATTTTCTCCTTAATTCTTGGCAGTTCCGTTATTCGGATTTGCCATATACTCGTGTACCGTTCAGTACATTCCCAGTGTAGTTTCCATTTGTAAAATGTACTGCACACATATTGTAAAAAAAATGTAAAATCATATATAGTTTTTTATTCGTTTAAATAGCTTACATAATTTTACAAATTTACGTGACAAGCATGAATTATTATGTTATAATATAACAAATATTGTGTTTAAAGCAGCAACAAAACCTGTTTTAGTACATAAATCATATTCTTTTATTAATAATGGAGGTTCACACAATGGAAGAAAAGAAAATCCCTTACAAAATTTATCTTGACGAAAGCGAAATACCTACTCAATGGTATAATGTTCGCGCCGATATGAAAAACAAGCCTGCTCCTTTATTGAATCCGGGTACTCATCAGCCTTTGAAGCCTGAAGAATTATATCCCGTATTTTGTGAAGAGCTTGTTGCACAGGAGCTAAACGACACAGACGCTTACATTGATATTCCTGAAGAAATCCAGAAATTCTACAAAATGTATCGTCCGTCACCGCTTATCAGAGCATACTTTCTTGAAAAAGCTCTTGACACACCGGCAAAGATTTACTACAAATTTGAGGGCAACAACACAAGCGGCAGCCACAAATTGAACAGCGCAATAGCTCAGGCATATTATGCAAAAAAGCAGGGCTTAAAAGGTGTTACAACCGAGACCGGAGCAGGTCAGTGGGGCACAGCATTGTCAATGGCATGCTCATATTTTGACCTTGACTGTAAAGTGTATATGGTTAAGGTTTCATACGAACAAAAGCCTTTCAGACGTGAGGTTATGAGAACATACGGTGCAAGCGTAACCCCGTCGCCTTCAGCAACAACAGCAATCGGTCAAAAAATACTTGCAGAGCATCCCGGCACAACAGGAAGTCTTGGATGTGCAATTTCGGAGGCGGTTGAAGCTGCCACAACAACAGAAGGATACCGCTATGTTCTCGGCAGCGTGCTGAATCAGGTGCTTCTGCACCAATCGGTAATCGGTATTGAGGCAAAGACAGCTCTTGACAAATACGGTATTAAGCCTGACATTATCATCGGATGTGCAGGCGGCGGCTCAAATCTGGGCGGACTTATCTCTCCGTTTATGGGAGAAAAGCTCAGAGGTGAGGCAGATTATCGCATTATTGCTGTTGAACCTGCATCTTGTCCGAGCTTTACAAGAGGTAAGTTTGCATATGACTTCTGCGACACGGGTATGGTTTGTCCGCTTGCAAAAATGTACACACTCGGCAGCGGCTTTATTCCGTCTCCAAACCACGCAGGCGGTCTGCGCTATCACGGTATGAGTTCCATTCTTTCTCAGCTTTATCACGACGGTCTTATGGAAGCAATATCTGTTGAGCAGACATCAGTATTTGAAGCTGCTGAACAGTTTGCAAGAGTTGAGGGTATTCTCCCCGCTCCCGAAAGCAGCCATGCAATCAGAGCCGCTATTGACGAAGCACTTAAGTGCAAGGAAACAGGCGAAGAAAAAACTATTCTCTTTGGTCTTACAGGTACAGGTTACTTCGACCTTGTTGCTTACCAGCAGTATAACGACAAAGTTATGAATGATTATATCCCGACTGACGAAGACCTCAAGCCCGGCTTTGACAGTCTTCCAAAGTTTCCGGGAAATGAATTTTAATTTGGGCTGAATTTGGGCTGAAAAAATCATACAATAACTTAAGAGCCACTGCAATATTCAAACTGCAGCGGCTCTTAGTATTAATTTTAAATAATGAAATTATTTCATTATAAAGACAAGGGGCTGTAAAAAATACAGTCCCTTGTATAATTTATAAAATATTATTTACTTCAACCGATAAGCTCTTTGATTTTTGCCTCGGCTGCAGCTGCGTCTGCCTTGCCCCTGCTGTTTTTCATCACAAATCCGAGCAATGCCTTAAGAGCCTTTTCTTTGCCGCCCTTATAGTCGTCAACAGCCTTTGGATTGCTCTCTATTGCCTGCCTGCAAAGCTCTGTCATCTTGCCTTCATCAAGTCCGCCCATATCGCTCTCGCTGATAAATTCAAGCGCGCCCTTGCCGCTGTCAAGCATCTTTTCAAGAGTAGATTTTGCAAGATTGTTGCGGATTTTGCCATCGTCAATAAGCTTTACAAGCTCGTTTAATTGCGCGGGACTTACCGCAATATCAAAAATTTCCTTATCAGCTTCAGTTTCTGTTCGACTGAACATTTGACCTATAATAAAGTTTGAAACAGTCTTTGGTGACTTAACGCCCTTGATTGCCTCATCAAAATATTCGCTTATTTTTCTATACTTTGTAAGGAGCTGAGCGTCCTTTTCCGGGATACCAAGTTCTTCAACATACCGGCTGCACTTGTCCGCAGGAAGCTCCGGCATTGAGGCTCTTAGCTCTTCAACCTCTTCACGTGAAATATTTATTGTAACAAGGTCCGGGTCACGGAAATAGCGATAGTCGTGAGCGTCCTCCTTGCTCCTCATTGGTGAGGTTGTGCCTGTTGCGTCATCATAGCGCAGAGTTTCCTGAACAACCTTTCCGCCGCTTTCAATCAAATCTGTCTGACGTTCAAACTCATACTCCATTGCCTTTGCAATGTTTGTGATTGAGTTCATATTCTTGATTTCTGTACGTGTGCCGAGCTTTTCGCTGCCCTCAGGGCGAACAGAAATATTAACATCGCAGCGCATTGAGCCCTCCTGCATCTTGCAGTCGGAAATACCGATATAACGCATAACCTGCTGAAGCTTTTCAACATACTCTTTAGCCTCGTCAATTGAGCGTATATCCGGCTCTGAAACAATTTCAATCAGAGGAACTCCGCCGCGGTTGTAGTCAACATAAGTATCACCGTGCTGATGTATCAGCTTGCCTGCGTCCTCCTCAATGTGAATGTGGTGCAGACGGATTTTTCTGCCGTTTGAAAGCTCAACATAACCTCCGATTATGAGCGGAGCATAGAGCTGGCTTATCTGATATGCCTTTGAAAGGTCAGGATAACAGTAATTTTTTCTATCCATTTTTGCAATCTCTGCAATTTCACCGTGGACGGCAAGACCCGCCTTGATTGCATAGCGGACTACCTCTTTGTTGAGCTTAGGAAGAGTACCCGGCAAACCGATACATACAGGACAACAATGAGTGTTTGGCTCACCGCCGAACTGAGTTGTACAGCCGCAGAAAATTTTTGTTTTTGTAGCAAGCTCAATATGGGTTTCAAAACCCGCAACTAATTCATATTTCACAGCTTTACACCCCACTTTGTATCCTTAAAATTCTCACCGGCAGCCTGCTGATACTTATATGCGGCATTGAGAATCTCAGCTTCACCGAAGCTTTTGCCGATAAGCTGCATACCAATAGGCATACCCTTTGCATTGAAACCGCACGGAACGGAAACACCGGGCAATCCTGCAATGTTAACAGGTACGGTGCAGATGTCAGTCAGATATGTTTCAATAGGGTCGGAAACTGCGTGTCCCATCTCGAATGCAGTCATAGGTACTGTAGGAGCAAGAATAACGTCGCAGCTTTCAAACGCATCGTTAAAGGCCTTTACAATTGTACCTCTAAGGTTCTGCGCCTTTTTATAATAAGCGTCATAGTAGCCTGCAGAGAGCACATATGTGCCGAGCAAAATCCTGCGCTTAACCTCGTCGCCAAAGCCCTCGGAACGTGTGCGGCAAACCATATCGTGAGTACCGTTGTAATGAGCCGCCTTATAACCAAAGCGAATGCCGTCGTATCTGCCCAGGTTTGAAGAAGCCTCAGCGCAGGCAATTATATAGTAAACAGGCAGAGCAAATTTGAGTGCGGGAAGGTCAAAATAAACAATCTCGGCACCTAGTGATTTATAGACCTCGGCAGCCTTAAGAATGGCCTCCTTGACATCATCACGCACACCGTCAAGATATTCTCTTGCAATACCGATTTTCATTCCCTTGATGTCATTGTTGAGCTTTGAATATGTTTCGCCGCCCAAATTGCCCTGAGAGGTTGAGTCCTTATCATCAAATTTTGAAATTGCATCAAAAACGATTGAAGCGTCCTCGACAGACTTTGTGATAGGACCAATCTGGTCAAGCGAGCTTGCATATGCAATAAGACCGTAACGAGAAACGGCGCCGTAGGTAGGCTTCAAACCTACAATTCCGCAAAAGGACGCAGGCTGGCGGATTGAACCGCCTGTATCCGAACCAAGTCCGTAAGCGGCAATATTAGCACCTACTGCACTTGCAACACCGCCCGATGAACCGCCTGAAACGTGCTTTGTATTGAACGGATTTGTTGCTCCGCCGAAGCAGGATGTTTCACAGGAGGAACCCATAGCAAACTCATCCATATTTGTTTTTCCCAGCATTACGGCGTTCTGCTGGGAAAGAATATCCCATACAGTCGCATTGTAAATCGGCTTATAGCCTGATAAAATCTTTGAACAGCAGGTTGTTTCAATGCCCTTTGTGGAAAGATTATCCTTCAGCGTCATCGGAATGCCCTCAAGAAGTCCGATTTCTTCGCCTGCTGCGAGCTTTTTATCAACTTTTTCCGCTGTTTTAAGGGCCTCATCGCCTGTAATATTTACATAGGCTTTAAGCTCGCCGTTTGATTTTTCGATTTCATTAAGATAGCTTTTTGTAAGCTCTGTGCAGGAGCACTGCTTAGAAACAAGCATCTCGTGAATTTTTGAAATTGTCCCCATTGCCGCACCTCTTATTCTCTGTTTCTTACAAGGAAATGATTTTCAGCCTGCTCGGGAGCATTGCTGAGAATTTCCTCACTGCTGAATGACTCAACAACCTCGTCGCTGCGGAAAACATTTGACAGATTGTTAATGTTGTCAAAGCTTTCTCCGCTTGTAGGAGCATTGTTGATAGTGTCGGCAAAATCTATAATTTCCTGCATTGACTGAGTAAGGCTGTCGAGTTCCTCCTCAGGAACAAACAGCTTTGAGAGCAATGCAATGTTTTCAACATCTTCTCTCGTTACCATAAAAACCATCCTTTGTAAACAGAATCAGGGCAAGTTAATGTTTACATTAAAAACTCGCCCTTTGAGTAGTATAAAATTTTATCTTATTTTGATGTGCACTTCTCTGAGCTGCTGCTCTGTAACCTCTCCCGGAGAACCAAGAAGCAAATCCTGAGCATTGGAATTCATAGGGAATGCAATTACCTCTCGAATGTTCTCCTCTTCTGTAAGAAGCATAATCATTCGGTCAACACCCGGAGCCATACCTGCGTGAGGCGGAGCACCATACTGGAATGCGTTGTAAAGAGCAGAGAATTTAGCCTTGAGGTCATCCTCACTGTAGCCGGCAAGCTCAAACGCTTTTTTCATAATGTCAATATCGTGGTTACGAACTGCACCCGACGAAAGCTCAACACCGTTACATACAATATCATACTGATAAGCGAGAATTTCCTCGGGGTCTTTGTTTAAGAGACTGTCAAGACCGCCCTGCGGCATTGAGAACGGATTATGTGTAAAGATAATCTGATTTGTTTCCTCATCACGCTCATACATAGGGAAGTCAACAATGAAACAAAGCTCAAATCTGCTTGTGTCGATAAGGTCAAGTCGCTTTGCAACCTCTGTTCTTATCTGACCTGCAAGCTTAGGAGCTTCTTTTGCAGTGTCTGCAATAAAGTAGATCACGTCGCCTGCCTTTGAGCCGTTGCGGCTGATAAGCTCTTCTCTGTCGCCATCCTTGAGAAACTTGTCAATAGGACCGTCAAAGGTGAGGTCGTCTCTTACCTTAACATAGCCAAGACCCTTCATACCGATTGAAAGGGCATATTCCTCCATCTTTTTGAACCACTTCTTGCTCTGAGCAGCTGCATTCGGTACATTAATAGAACGAACTGTCTTTTTTCTGAACGGAGCGAAATCAGTTTCTTCAAACATATCGCTGATTTCAACAATCACAAGCGGATTTCTTAAATCAGGCTTATCCGTGCCGTATTTAAGCATACTCTCAGCATACGGAATACGTGCAAAAGGAGGCTTTGAAACCTCTTTATCGGAAAATTTGCTGAAGGTTTCATACAAAACCTCCTCGGCAACATCAAAAACATCCTCCTGAGTTGCAAAAGCCATCTCAAAATCCAGCTGATAGAATTCTCCCGGAGAACGGTCGGCACGTGCGTCCTCATCACGGAAGCACGGTGCAATCTGAAAATATTTGTCAAATCCCGAAACCATAAGGAGCTGCTTAAAAATCTGCGGAGCCTGCGGAAGAGCATAGAATCTGCCCTTGTGCTTGCGGCTCGGAATAAGATAATCGCGTGCGCCCTCCGGCGAGGAAGTAGAAAGAATCGGAGTCTGAAGCTCGGTAAAGCCCATTTCATTCATTTTTGAACGCAGAAATGCGATAATCTGTGAACGAAGCATAATGTTATTGTGCACCTTAGGATTACGAAGGTCAAGAAAACGGTACTTAAGACGCACATCCTCAGAAGTATTCGTTGAAGCCGGCACTTCAAAGGGGAGCACATTCCTGCACTTACCCAAAACTGTGATGTCGTCTGTATGCACCTCAACATAGCCTGTTGCAATCTTTGGATTGATTGTCTCGGCATCACGCTTTACAACCTCTCCGCCAAGAGTAACGGTACATTCCTTATTTATATTCTTAAGAAGCTCATCATTGTGAACTACAACCTGTAAAACGCCGTACTGGTCACGAATGTCAAGAAACATAACGCCGCCGTGATCACGGATATTCTCAACCCAGCCTGCAACTCTGACCTGCTGACCGATATTCTCTTCTCTCAATTCACCGCAGGAAACAGTGCGGTACTTGTTAGCCTTTATCATTTGCATTTATCCTTTCACAGATATTTTTGCCTATACTCTTGAATTATAACACATTTAACCTGTTCAATCAATATTTTCCAAAATATTTTAAAAATTATTCTACGCTTTTAAGACTTTCAACCATATTTACAGCCTTTATTTTGAAGCTCATCACAAGCAGAACAAGCACAGAAAAGAGCATTGTAAGCCCCGCTGCATAGAAATATGAACTTGCAAAAATGTCTCTTCCGAACATAACATTGTCAATCTCAATAGTTTGAACAATAAATCCCGTCAGGAATATTCCCAGCACAAGCCCTACGGCTATGCCGAGGATTGTAAGCACAATGTTTTCAATATAGATAAATGCAGAGGTTTCCTTGTTATAAAAGCCCAGCACCTTAAAGGTGGCAATTTCACGCACACGCTCTGCAATATTGATATTTGTAAGGTTATACAGCACAACAAACGCAAGCGCCGCTGCACACACTATCATTACCACAACGACCATATTAAGTGAATTAAGCATATTACGGAAGTCGTCTATGCTCGTGTTCACATAGCTGACAGCTGTAATTCTGCTGTCAGAAAGGCAATGCGTGCTAAAGCTGCTTTCAGCGCTGTCTGAAATGTCGTTAAGTACAACATTCACCATATTGTATTCAACAGCCTTGCCGAAAAGTGATTCATAAAGTGTCGGCGACATATAGATATAGTTATAAATATACTGCTCATATATACCTCCTATTGTCACCTCAGCTTTTCCGCTTTCGCAGCTGAGCGCAATAGTATCGCCAATGCTTAAATCAAGCTCTGTAGCGAGCTTTTCGTTTATGAGCACCTCGCTGTCTCCGAGACTGAGTTTTTCGCCGTCCCTTCTGGTATGCAGCGATATGATCGAGTCCAGTTTCTGAGGAGCCTGAACAACAGAAATATATGTACCGTCCTCCTTAATTGTTCCGTTTACCTCAACGGTTGTTTCTTCCTGAAAAATAAGCATATAATCTTTGACGTTGCTGTCAGAGCTTACGGTATCAATCAGATAATCAAGATTTTCTTCCGTTCCGCTTTTCTCAGGCACAACAATTGCGTCATATTTGTATATATCCTCAAACTGGGCATTGGTAAGAGGCACAAAGCTGTTGAGCAACCCAAATGCAGCCACAATCAATGCACAGCAGCCTGCAACGCCTATAACGGTCATGCATAGTCTTGACTTGTACCTTAACAGATTGCGCGCTGTAAGCTTTGATGTAAAGTTCATATTATTCCATAACGGAGAAATTTTTTCAAGAATAATTCGCTTGCCTGCCTTTGGCGCCTTTGGCCTCATAAGAGAAGCAGGCTTATGCAAAAGCGAACGCCTGCACACAATAACAGACACGGCTGTTGTGCACACCACAGCTGCACCCACGCCGAGGATAATACTCTGAATACTCAGCACAAGTTCAATATCGCCGATAAAGTACATAATCTTGTAGGCGTTGTAAATTACAAAAGGAAGAGTGCAAACTCCGATTAAAGTACCTATTATGCTGCCCGTAACGCCCGCAATTACAGAATAGATTACAAACTTCATCACAATGCTCAGGTTACTGTACCCAAGCGCCTTAAGCGTTCCTATTTCCGTACGTTTTTCTTCAATGAGCCTTGTCATTGTAGTTACGCACACAAGAACTGCAACAAGCAGGAAAAACACAGGGAAAACCGACGCAACCGCGTCAAGTCTGTCTGCATTCTGAGAAAATGTTGAAAATCCCGGATTATCGTCACGTGTAAACACATACCATTCAGGCTCGCTAAGATCATCAAGCTCAGCCTGAGCGTCCTCAATCTCCCTCAGCGCTTCGGCAAATTCTTCATCAGTCTCCGCCTTCTGCTTGTCGTATTCCTCCTGCCCGTCCTTAAGCTTGTTTTCGCCCTCGTTTTTTTGAGCTTCAAGCTCTGCCTTTCCGCTGTCATACTGACTCTGTGCCGAGTCAAGCTCAGACTGTGCATCCACCAGCTGATTATAGCCGCTGATTTTCTGTTCTTCAAGCTCAGCTCTTGCAGCCTCCAGCGTAGCTGTACCTTCATCAAGCTGCCTCTTTGCTTCATCAAGCTGAGACTGTCCGTTTTGCTTCTGTTCGTCAAGCTCCTCTTGTGCAGCTTCAAGCTGTGCCTTACTCTGCTCCAACTCTGTCAAAGCCTGTTCGTACTGCAAATTAAGGCTGTCAAGCATTTGCTGCGCCTGTTCAAGCTGAGCCTTGAGCACAGCAGACTGAGCCTCGTCAACCGTTGCGGACAATGCCATATTCAATTCGTCAACCACACCCTGTGCCTGCTCGATTCCTGCAAGCAACTGCGGTTCCTGAGAATTTTTGAATTCTTCGTAAGCCGAATTATACTGCTCCCACCCAAGGTCAAGCTCTTCTTGTGCCGAAGCAATTTGCCGGTCAAATTCGGCTTTTGAGGCGGCATATTCCTCCTCCGCCTCCTCAAGCTCGGCAGCTTTTGCGTTTATTGTATTTTCTGCCTGAGCAATCTGAGCATAATATTCATCGGTTGCCGCCTGAAGTTCAAGATTTCCGCTTTCAATTTGCCGCAGTGCGTCGTCAAGAGTTTTCTGCGCCTCCTCAACCTGCTCGTCAAGCTCGGCTCTGCCGTCTTTAAGCTCCTGTTCGGCATCGGCAAACTCCTTGTCTGCCTTTGCAAGCGCATCATCATATTCATCTCTTGCATCTTTAAGCTCCTGCTCAGCCTTGCCGATTACATCTATATTGAACACCTCGCAGCGTTCATCTGCGGCTTTTTCAAGAATTGCTGAAAAACTTTCAACTTCATTCTCGTATTCATCGGAAAATGCAGAATATTTTTCGGAAATATCTGTCTTTACATAAAGCTCTGTATATCGCTCAAAAGAAAAATCTTCTGATAATATGTACATATATTCGCTCAGGCTGCCGTCTCCGACGGTTGTTGAGCCGCGCTGATAAGAAATGTACAACGGTGACTCAATCTTGCCAACTACGGTAAATTCAAGACAGGCAAGCTCGCTTGTTACATCGGTTTCTCCCGCAACATCAGAAAACTCAACGACATCGCCAATTTCATATTTTGAGCTTGAATAAGCGGAATTCTCAATTGCTATTTCGCCTGATTTTTCAGGCAGCCTGCCCTCCTTGACTACAAGCTTATTAAGCTCGCTGTTATCCTTGTATGCCGAGGGCAATGCAATCAGACGCACCGCCTGACCTCCGCTTTCAAAGCTTTTCAGCACGTCGCAGCAGTATGAAGGCATAACCGAGGTTACCCCATCAATACTGCTTATTGCCTCAACGTCGTCCTCGTCAAAGCCAACGGTTGAAAGCAGGCGATAATCCATAAGATTTTGTGAGCTGTAATAATTTTCTGCAAGATTGTACATTGACGGAGTAGTTGCCTTAATTCCCGTAAAAAAGCCTACTCCAAGCGCAATAATAGCCATAATCGAGATAAAACGCGCCTTGGAATTGCGTATATCACGAAATGTATTTTTTATAAGAGATCTCGTCATTTGAAATTGCTCCCTTTTGACATAACAATATGATAAAGATTATGCAGTACGTCAATTTCTATGCGATAATGGTACTGCAACATCTGAAAAATCATCGGAATTACCATTCAATTTCCATTACATTTTGCGGATTATCATTATATTCGTCACGCACAATTTTTCCGCTTCGCATTTCAATTACGTGGTCAGCCATTGGAGTAATCGCTCCATTGTGAGTAATAAGTACAACCGTCATATTCTCTTCACGGCAGGTATCCTGCAACAGCTTTAAAATCTGACGTCCCGTATTATAGTCCAGAGCTCCTGTAGGCTCGTCGCAAAGCAAAAGCTTGGGCTTTTTGGCAAGTGCGCGTGCAATTGATACTCGCTGCTGCTCACCGCCGGAAAGCTGAGCAGGGAAATTGTCCTTCCTGTCCAAAAGTCCCACGCTTTCAAGCGCTTTTTCGCTGTCAAGAGAATCCCTGCATATCTGCGCTGCGAGCTCAACATTTTCTTTTGCGGTCAGGTTCTGCACAAGGTTATAGAACTGAAATACAAAACCTATATCAAATCTGCGAAATTCAATAAGCTGCTTATCCTTGAATTTGCTTATATCTTTACCTGCTACCGCAATTTCACCTTCGGTGCAGCTATCCATACCTCCGAGTATGTTAAGCACAGTTGTTTTGCCTGCGCCTGAAGCGCCCACAACAATTGCAAATTCTCCCTCTTCTATTTTAAATGAAATTCCGTCAACGGCATTTATGGTAATTTCACCCATTTTATATTTTTTATAAACATTTTTAAATTCGACAAGACTCATTTTAATCACCTTTTCATCTGCATAAAACTATTTTAATTATACTAAATTATCATAATTTTATCAATGCACATTTTCGACAATGATAATAAATACTACCGGGACATAACCTAACAGTATCTAACATGCCTAAACAAGATTATTTTTGCAATCCTGCGTTAAATTTCTTAAAACACGCGGATATCTCCGCAAAATTTCGCCTTGCATAAAGCGCCCTGTTTTTGAACATATTGACGCTTTTCAGATAAGCCCCAAAACAAACAATCTCAATATAACATATCCTCAAAATCTTAAAACGCGGTGGCACAAGAAATTTTAGCAGCAAACCATTGAACTTCACCGCGCCCCTTTACTCCGTCCCTGAGCAAAGGGATGATTATAGGACACCTATTATCCTATAATTTAATTATAAGATAAATTTTACCGCTACAAGGAGGAAATTTAATATGTTAAATTTTTGTATATTTGTATTTATTATTTACGCCGTGGCATCATCCGTAAGAACTATTCTGTTCGGCACGGGGAAAAAACGAAAAAAACGTTGTAAAAGAACCTCCTGCTCAGAACTAAACAAATCAAGGAAAACATCTGGAATCATCAGGCTCAGAAGCTATCAAAATTCAAATCTGCATAATGACAACGTTTACAGCCGCATTGCCTAAAAAAAAGAAAGCACCGCACAAAAAACTTGTGCAGTGCCCTTACATGCGATTTATTCAATGGTATTTAGTATTAATCTTCAATTATAACCTTCCATTTTTTTGCAAGGCGTTCGAGTGAAAACGCTGCATTTGCCGGACTTGTTGACGGCAATTTGATTGCATAAATTCCCGTTACAGGGAAAATATACTTTTGATACAGCTTATACGAGGTCGCTCCGTTTGCAAAGATTTTTGTTACTCTGCTTTTGTTAAGAATCACTGACAGATCGTTGGGCACAACATCTCTGATTGAACTGTCAGACGAGCCTGTGATTGTACATGAATGAATCGTGTCCCACATAGCAATATGGTGTCTAAGTGCAAGCCGTGCTTTTTCTTCAACAGTTTTTGGAGTCTCCTCGCCAAACAGCAGGGCAATCAGTTTCCAATAGCGATTCTGAGGATGTCCGTAGAAAAACTGTGCTTCCCTTGACTTAACGGACGGAAAACTGCCGAGCACAAGCTTTGTACACTCGTTATCATACAGCGGAGGTATCGGGTGAATAATATTTTGTGCTTCGCTCATTTTATTACTCCGCTCTGTTTAAATACATCGTCTCAAACACTTTTTTGCCTGTTGCTGTCCTAAAAATTTTTTCATATACATTCTTTGCCGCATTCGGGCTTTCCCCGTCCTCATACAAATTCACAATGAAGTCTGCCTCAACCAGAATTTGATATGGCAAGGTATTTATATCTTTATAAGTGTGATGATGACCGACAAGAAATTTTATCTCATCTATAAACTTCCTATCAAAGCCAAGCGGCTTAAGCAGTTTTTCGGCTTCCGCAGGACCTTCAAGCTCCTGATATTTGCCCGCACTTGAGTTGTATTTATATTCACTCAATTTTATTCCTATATCGTGAACCACAGCCGCAACCTCAAGCAATTCTTGATTATATTCGTCAAGCTGTTCTCCCTCTCCTATCGCCTTTGCAAATGCATACACCTTCATGAAATGGTTAATTCTCCGCACGTCGTTACCGTAGTAATCAACCATTGCAGTTATAACTCTATAAATCCCGGTCACTTTTTCTTTTGCTCCCTTTTTGGTAGTTTTCTGATATAGGCAAAGGTTTCCTTCTCTCCTCTGTCCCTAAGCATTTCAAGCAGCTTATTAAGCAGTTCTTCGGTTTTTTGGTGCATTCTGTTTTTGCCTTTAATTCGGAGAAAATATGTATAAGGGTCACTATCCTTATAATTTTTGCCGTTATAAATCCTGCTTGCCGCAACTCTGTCGCAAAACATCTCTATCACATATCTCACAGGCATCTGCACATTTTCAATCTGCTTTGTACGCGGATTATAATCATTCCAATATTCATAGTGGTGGCGGTTTCTGCCCTTGTGGTGCATCCACGCACGAGAATATCCATAGAGCTCACGCTCCTTTTCATTAGGGCTTCGCGTACCCTGAAAATATCTTGCCCCCGGAATGAACTCCGTAGGAGAATATTTTGACAGGTCGTGCCGCAGTCCCTGCCACAGGATACCCGCTCTTGCACAATTGGCTATAACCTTGTGGCGATGTCTTGTAATAGTTTTGAAATGTTTTATAGGATGTGCCATCTATTATCACCATACTAATAATAACATATTTTATTAAAATATAAAATATGTCTTGCGTATTTAGTCGAAAAAAGTTATAATATAAAAAATTAAAAAATTGTAACTTTTGAAAGGGTAATTTATGAAGAAAAGCTTGTTTCTCTCCCTTTTGTGTTTTTTTCTTTTATTCAGCATTATACTGTGCGCCATTGAAGGCACAGCAATTGAAGCTGCGTCTGCTGACGCTACGCCCGCCCTTGATGAGCCCTCAACGCAGACAACCTCTTCTCCCAAACCCGTCACTGTCACTGCCGCAACAGCTTCGCCTTCATACACGATTGAAGCTATGGACGATGTAAGTCTTGTACAGGGTACTGCACAGGTGCTTAATCTGACGGATGATGAAACGGACAAGCTCATCAGCTTTGAAAGCAGCGACAACAGTATTGTAACTGTTGATGACGGAGGAAGAATTGACGCATTAAAAAAGGGAACCGCAACTGTTACCGCAACTTTTTCAAACAATAAAAAATATGAATATAAAATTACTGTCGTTGATGAAGAAGTCTCAGAATACGACGGATTCTCAACCTGTATTACTGCCAACACAGAAACTTTGAATAAAAACAAAAAAACCAACAGCAGCAAAAATCTTTATGCTATCAAGGTAAACAGAAAAATGAACTGTGTTACAGTATATACCTATGACAGTGACGGCAGCTATACCGTGCCTGTACGTGCAATGGTTTGCTCCTGCGGAGAAAACTACGGCACAATCACAGGCAGCTTCGGAATATATTTTAAAAATGAGTGGCATGCGCTTTATCAAAATGTTTACGGTCACTATGTCAGCGGAATTTCGGGAGATTATCTGTTTCACTCTGTTCCCTACTACACACCAAACAGCGACGACCTTGAGATTGAGGAATTCAACAAGCTCGGCACGTCTGCATCGCTCGGCTGTGTAAGAATGTCAATTGCCGACACTAAATGGATTTACGATAACTGCTCCCTGGACACAAGTGTGGTAATTTACGATGATGATAACGCTGGCCCTTTAGGAAAGCCCGACACAATCAAAATTACTGATACAAGGTGCGGATGGGATCCGACAGATGATAACAAAAATAATCCTTATTACAACAAAACCCCGCAGATTACCGGCGTGAGCGACTGCACAATCACCAAAGGCGGCAGCTTCTATCCCCTAGGCAGTGCAAAGGCGGTTGATACCTGCTCAAATGATATAACCGACCGCATAACCGTAATCGGTAATGTAATCACATCAAAAGCAGGCACCTATAAAGTAACATACTCTGTTACAGACGCAATGCACCGCAGCACCTCGGTTGATATAACCGTTACAGTAAAATAATAATTCACCATATTAAAAACACCCGTCATTCATAAATTGAGAGACGGGTGTTTGTTTGTAAAAAATCCTTATAAGGAATTGTCAATTTTTAACGCGGCAACAGAATATATATTTAGTTTTAACCTTAATTTTTGTTACTCTGAATCCTCTGCTTCCGATTTGACAGCATTTTCACTGAACAAAGCAACAAGCGTTGCATTATCCGCCGTGCCTGTTTCCTTGATACCGCTGTTCTTCTGGAATGCTTTTACCGCAGTCTTTGAAATATCACCGTAATAACCCGTTATATTTTCCTCATCATCAACATATCCCAGGTCGAACAAACGCTGCTGCATAGCCTTTACATCATCGCTGTCGTCCTCATATTCAAGACTAAGCTTATCATCAATATCAATGCCGTAATCCTCGGCAACCGATTTAACATCTTCTGCCGATGTAGTGCTTGGTTCGGGTTCAGTAGTTTCTTCTACATCTGACGAACTGTTATCACCTGAACCATCCGACTGCGAAATACTATCACCGGAGACTTGGGCAAGCTCAGGATACATAAAATCAACCATAGTTTGAAGAGTTTCAATAGCTGTCCTGCCCTGACGACTCATTTGATCAGGGGTAATCATCAGGGTTTTGTTATCCTTAAACGCAGACAAGCTGTTTAAAGTATCATTTCTCTTGGCATATTCAAGAGTTGCCTCGTCACCGTAGAACACATACTCAGGATTTGCCACCTTAAGTGTGCTTACTTCAACCGCATTATCGGTTACGTTTACGGCAATATTTACGGCTCCTGTATAACCGAGAAGCATATCTCCGTATGTACCGCTTGTCATCATTTTCAGCATATCGTCTTCCATATAAAGATAACAGACCTCATAAGGTATATCAGATTCTCTTGCGCTGTCAACTGAGTCCATTATCTGCTGCATATTATCAAGCAAATCACTATACGCCTGTTCAGCCTTTGCAACACCTGTTTCCTCTCCGCCCAGAATTTTGCCTATTGTTTTATAGTTTGTCTCCATTTGTGTCTGTGTTGACGCTTCTGCTATTGTAACCACAGTGATGCCTTCATCCTCAAGACTTTGCCTTGAAGGATCGGAAAGCTCTTCGGTGGCAAACACAATATCGGCTTCACTGCTTATAATAGCGTTAACATCAGGAGAGACCGCACTGCCAACGCTTGGGGCAACACTCAGCCACTCCTGGTCAACCTCGTCGCTCCTGCCGACCATTTTAACTTCATATCCTATGTAATCAATAATATCGGCAGCAACCGGGTCAAGAACAACAATGTTCTCCGGCTCACTGTCAATCACAAGATTGGCTACACTTACAGGGTAATCGCCGCTGCCGCAGCCCGCAAATGTAAGCATTACAGACAACGCAAGAACACCTGCAAGCAATATAGTAATTAGCTTTTTCATATCATACCTCCGTATTAATATCTGTATCAATGCAAAAGAGACTCAACATACTGCTTTGCACATCTGGGCGAACGTCCTCCCCTTGATAAAGCAAAACGCTCAGCTCCCATTGCAAGCTCCTCTTCAGGAATTTTCAAGCCCTTCTCCTTTGCTATAGCACTTACAATTTCGATAAAATCCTTCTTTGACGGAACCGTATAGCACACCGTAAGACCAAATCTATCGGAAAGCGAAAGAGTTTCCTGCATATTATCACGCGTATTTATATCATCAACTTCAAAAGAACGGTCAGAAAGACATTCCTTAACAAGATGACGTCGGTTTGAGGTTGCGTAAATCAGCGCATTCTTCGGACGGGAAGCAAGACCGCCTTCAAGCACGGCTTTGAGCGTGGTATAGCTCTGATCCTGCTTCTGAAAGGACAAATCATCAATAAAAATAATAAACTTCATCGGCAATGAGGCAATCTTGTCAACAAGAAGCGGAAAATCAATCAGCCTTTCCTTAGGCATCTCCACAATTCTTAGTCCGTCCTTGCGGAACTCGTTTGCAATTGCCTTGACGGTAGAGCTTTTCCCTGTGCCCATATCGCCGTAAAGCAGGCAGTTGTTGCTGCTTCTTCCCTCAATGAAGGCTTTTGTATTTTCAACAACCTTTGCACGCTGTCTCTCATAGCCGATAAAATCATCCATATGAATCCGGTCGTGGTGCAAAACTGGGCGAATATCGCCGTCGCGCCATACAAAAGCCTTGTAGCGTGCAAAAATTCCGCACCCGTTATCCTTATAATATTGAGCCACATTATCAAGCGAGCCGTCAAACATTCTGAAGCTAGGCGCACATTCACCTGAGCTCCACCGCGGAAGCGTTCGGGCAATCTCAGCTATTTCATCATAATCGCAATATGCGCCGATAACATCATCAGCCGTAAGGCTTGCAGCTTGCAATATAGCTTCACAATCACGCTTAACTGCTCTGAGCACTTCCTCGGGCAGCGAGTCATATTCTCCCGCTGCCGCCGCACGAGTAAAGCAGTTTTCATCAAACAGCGCAGCCTCTGTCATTGAATATGCAAGGCTGTCACTGCACCCGCGCTCGCTTATCAAAGAATAGAAATCTCCATAAGCCTTCAGAAAATCATCAGGCTGTTTGTCAAGAGACAGCAACAGCCTGTAATATGCATTTGGTACGCTTCTGTCCAAAATTCCTCTGAAAACAGACAGCGAGGATAACATCAATCGTGTTTTTGTGATATTATTCATCATATATCATTCCAATCATTTTTAATTGTACGCCATTTTTCGCATTAAGTCAACATTTTATTTTGGAAGCAAAAGCCAATGAAATCTGAGAGAAAACACCGATAAACAGCAAAAGTTTATCAGCCTTTTTACTCCGTTAAAAAATTGTCAATATGCACAAACGATTATTAAAATTTCATCATATATTTAGTTAATAATTTAACGACTTTTTATGCTGAATAACCAAATTGTTTTTAAAAAACTATTCAAAAAAAACAAAGTTTGTTTATTTATCCTGGCTAATTTAACAAATAATCCGCTCTAATTTTTGTTGTTTTTATACTGTTAAATTAAAGTTTTTTATTGTATAATATAACTGTAGCAAATCATTGGCATTTGCTCAGAAATACATTATCCGAAAGGGGAAATAATTAAATGAAATTCGATACAGTTCTTGCCGAAAGAAAAAATAAGATTATATACAGAGACGGCGACCTTGCGGCAAAGGTTTTCGATGAAACTTTTCCAAAGTCAGACATTCTGAATGAAGCGCTTAATCAGGCAAGAGTTGAAGAAACAGGTCTTAATATACCTAAAATTGAAGAAGTAACAAAGGTTGACGGCAGATGGGCTATCATCTCAACATATATTGAAGGCAAAACTATGGCTCAGCTTATGGCTGAAAATCCCGACAAGCTTGACGAGCTTCTTGCTCAGTTTGTTGACATTCAGATTAGCGTTCTCAACCAAAAGGCTCCTTTACTCAATAAACTGCATGACAAAATGAAAAGAAAAATCTGCGAAACTGACCTTGACGCCACCACAAGATATGAGCTTCACACTCGACTTAACGGTATGGCAAAGCACACAAAGGTTTGCCACGGCGACTTCAATCCCAGCAATATAATTATCACTCCCGACGGAACACCTTATGTGCTTGACTGGTCGCATGCAACTCAGGGCAACGGCGCCGCCGACGCTGCCAGAACATACCTTTTGTTCCGTCTTAATAAGCAGGACGAAATTGCGGAGAAATACCTCAAGCTGTTCTGCGAAAAGACAGATACCGCACGTCAGTACATTAATGAATGGCTTCCAATTGTAGCCGCTTCACAGTCAGTCAAGGGAAAGCCCGAAGAGCGCGAATTTTTGCTTTCTTGGGTAAATGTCTGCGATTACCAATAATAAGTAGATTTTCAATTTCTTCTATAAATCAAAATTCCTGCTTTGTTTTTCAAGGCAGGAATTTTATTTTTTACTTTGCACAGGCAACTTGAATTGAATTCATTCAAACAAGAGCTTGACCTAATTTATAATACAAAAAGACAATTCAACTGAACTGCCTCTTTGCTATCTTTTTTTATTAATTTTACTTTACCGTAACCTTACAGGTTGCAGTCTTGCCGTTGTATGTCTTAATCTTAATTGTTGCCGTTCCCGTTCCCTTTGCCGTGATAACAGCCTTGTTTGTGCCTGATTTCTTACTTACAGTCACAACGCTTGAATTACTTGTACTCCATGTCAGGTTATCGGCATTTGCATATGCGTTCGGCGTACTCTCCGATATTGTATAAGTTTCTCCCTTACCCAAAGTAACGCTCGTTTTACTCAGTGTTACTTTTGTCGGCGCCGCTTTGACAGTGACCTTACACGTTGCAGTTTTGCCGTTATAGGTCTTGATAGTGATTGTTGCCGTTCCCGTTCCCTTTGCCGTGATAACAGCCTTGTTCGTACCTGATTTCTTACTTACAGTCACAACGCTTGAATTACTTGTACTCCATGTCAGATTATCGGTATTTGCATATGCGTTCGGCGTACTCTCCGATATTGTATAAGTTTCTCCCTTGCCCAAAGTAACGCTCGTTTTACTCAGTGTTACTTTTGTCGGCGCCGCTTTGACAG
>CAYQXN010000013.1:28440-32989 GCA_964421585.1 uncultured Ruminococcus sp.
TGACCTTACACGTTGCAGTTTTGCCGTTTGAGGTTTTAACGGTAATTGTTGTGGTGCCTGTCTTCTTAGCTGTTATTTTGCCCGAACTGTTCACAGTTGCAATGCTTGTGTTGGAACTGCTCCATGTGTAGCTTGTTGAAGCATTTGACGGGGAAACTGTTTTTGTTAGATTATATGTTTCGCCTACTCCGAGAGTAATTGACGTTTTGTTGAGTGAGACTGATGTTGGGTTAGCCGTAGTTGAAATCGTAAAATTGTAGTTACCCGAATATAATGAACTATATCTTGCTACAACAAAATAATATGTTCCCGACGAAAGGGTTAATTCTTTACTCAATGTCATAGTTCCTGTAGAACTGTTCCAAGAATTGTTTGTTGATGACCAAACCGTATTATAGCTTGAATCATACATATAGTAATTTGATTTGTTTATATATGCAGTCACATTTAATGTAATCGTACCTGAACTTGGCAATGTGAATTTGTAATAGTCTTGGGAATTGGTTGATGTAATACTGCCGGAAACAGTATTGCCCATAGTATAGCTTGTTGCTTGGTTAAATGAATTTCCTGCCGCACTAACCGTAAACGGTGCAATTGTCAAAACACCGAATATCATAATTACCGCAAGCAGAAAGGATGTCAGCTTTTTAAAATGTTGCTTCATAAGTAGTTCTCCTCTTATAATATTATTTTTAGGTATAATTATATACCTTTTACAAGTATGATTATGCCATAAAGGTATATTTTGTCAAGAATTTTGTAATAATATTATACCTATAAAGTATAATTTTAGGAGAATTTATTATGAACAGAATTGCCTCTCTCCGAAAAGAAAAGGGTATGAGCCAGATTGCGCTGTCTTTGCAATTGAATGTTTCTCAAAAGATGATCAGTTCATACGAAACCGGCAAAAGCGAGCCGAGCATTGCGACTCTTAAACATATGGCAGATATCTTTGACGCCTCCGTTGACTACATCATCGGCTATACAGACATAAGACAACCGCTTGACAAAATAATCCAAATTGCTCTCAGTGATGATGAATGTACTATGTTAAACAAATTCCGCACATTGACCGAAAGACAAAAACGAATTGCGCTGGGTGTGTTAATAGGACTGAACGCTGAAAATGAAGCAATATAAAAGGAACCGCTGATGAATAATTCAACGGTTCCTTTTCACTTTTGAGAAGACATTACGGTTATAAATCATACAACAGTTAATTCATCTGCATATGTTTACATATGGTTTTAGCTCTTTTGTTTTATCAACCAAATTATAATTTATATGAAAATATGATTGAGAACGGGATTCCAAAGGGGGTACCCTTCGGTCGGTTAGGAAAAGGGGATTTTTAAGGGGAAAGGGAATCGAAATCCCTTTCCCCTTGAATTTGCATTCTTTTCGTTCTTTTCTTTTCAAATAAAAGAAAAGGACAAACAAAAATGATTAACGTTATCAGACTATAGAAAAAGCTATTTTACAAGATGAATTTATGGTTTGAAATATATAGAATATATCCTTACAGGGCAAATCGTAGGAATGCGGGGTTGAGCAACTCAATAAAAAATGAATATAAATTTCTTGAGACGACCATTGGTCGTCCCTACGCGTTACACATAAAACAAATCCCGGCGACATCATAAAGAATTGCATTGATTAAAACTATATGCAACTAAATTTTCGGACAAACATTCTTTGTCCTTTATCAAGCTGTCTGCTTGATTTGGCTGTCGGAGTTCCCGACAAACTATAATTTAATAAAAATTAAAAATCTTCAAAATAAAAAATCACACCAGATATTTACCTATACTGGCAATTGCGTTATTGCGGCAAAGCTGTTTGCCGTTCTCTCTGATTCGTGCCGCAGTCAAGCTGCTTGAACTTCTGTTTCCATACTCCGACAGAACTCTTCTTAACTTTTGAGGAATTGAGGGATAATCAAAAATCAAATAATACTCACCCTTATATACATATGCAGAATTATGATTACAGCATACATTTTGTCTGTACAGCTGCTCTACGGCGTCAAGAAATGTTCCGCTTCCGCCAAAGTGATAACACAAAGCTTTATTGCAGCTCTTCAGCTTGTAGGTTTTGTGCCTTTTATCCTTTAACGTAATCAGCAGATAGCACTCGTCATCAAATGCAACCGCCTCAAGCATCACGCTCCTGCCTTTAATGTCTATTCCCGACTTAAAACACGCAAGCTGCAAAATTCTCATCAAAATTCTTCGTGAATGTACATCATCAAAGCTCATTTTATTATAATCAAGCGAAAAGTCATTCATATCTTTATCGCATAAGACTATCAGAATACGGTTTTCTGCAAGTTTGTCAACGGTCAAAATATCTCCTCCCGATATACATATTCAAATAGGCTTTACTTTATCATATTATGATGTTTATGCACACTTTGCAAGTGAATATTATTGGGAAATAAAATTGCAAATAATACTATCAATTTATATTGCTTAACGACCCCGAAAATGATAAAATTAACTTATTAAAAACGAAAGGATGATTTTATGCCTCAATGGCTTAATGACGCAGTATTTTATGAAATTTATCCGCAAAGCTTTTATGACTCCAACGGCGACGGCATCGGTGACATAAACGGTATCATTGAAAAGCTTGATTATGTAAAGGGGCTTGGATGCAATGCAATCTGGCTTAACCCTGTTTATGACTCCCCGTTTATGGACGCCGGCTATGATGTCCGCAACTACAAGCAGGTTGCACCTCGTTACGGAACAAACGAGGACCTTGAAAGACTCTTTCAGGCTGCTCACAAAAAGGGAATAAAAATTCTGCTTGACCTTGTTCCGGGTCACACCTCAGACACCCACCCGTGGTTTCAGGAGGCAAAAAAAGCAAAGGAGAGCGAATTTTCAAACCGCTATATATTTACCAAAACAGTATGGGACGCTCCGCCGCAGTACAGAATGATGTGCGGTATATGCGAACGCAACGGCAACTATATGGTTAACTATTTCAGCTCTCAGCCTGCGCTGAACTACGGCTTTCACGAAATCACACACCCGGACTGGCAACTTCCCTGCGACCACCCCGACTGTCTTGCTACAGCAGAAGCTATGAAGGATGTTATGCGCTTCTGGCTTGACAGGGGCGCCGCCGGATTTCGTGTAGATATGGCTGACTCGCTTGTTAAAAATGATGATGAAAAAATTGCTACTGCAAAAATCTGGCGCGGTGTTCGTGATATGCTTGACAATGAATATCCTGAGGCAGCTATGGTTGCCGAGTGGTGCTCACCTCAGCGTGCAATAAATAATGCAGGCTTCCATATGGACTTCTATCTTGACCACTACGGCAACGGATACAGCAGACTGTTCCGCTATGGCGAATGGGGCGATTCTGCTGTATTCAATCCTAACGGCAATGGAAGCATCAAGGCATTTGCCGATGAGTATCTGCCAAACTACGAAGCAACAAAAAACAACGGCTATATAAGCTTTATGACAAACAACCACGATATGCCACGAGTTACCGCTTATCTTGACAAGCAGGCAATCAAGCTCGTTAACGCATTCATATTTACTATGCCGGGCGTACCGTTCCTTTATTACGGTGATGAACTGGGAATGAGATACCAAGCCGATTTAGTCAGCAAAGAAGGCGGATTCAGCCGCACAGGCTCACGAACTCCGATGCAATGGAACAATCAGAAAAATCTTGGCTTCTCCGTTAGCGATAATCCTTATCTGCCTGTTGACGACTCTGCTGACGCTCCCACCGTTGAAAATCAGAAAAATGATTTCGACAGTATTTATAAGGTCGTTACAGACATAATCGGGCTTCGTCATAAATATGATGACCTGCACGGTAACGGGGAGCTTGAATTCAACTTTGAAGAAAACAGACTGCCGTTCTCGTACAGACGCGGAAAGCTTGTGATGTTTTTCAACCCACTTGGCACTGAAGAAGAAATTGATACAAAATACAGCGGAAAGATTATTTATCAGATTGGAACATCCGAATTTACAGACGGAAAAGTAAAAATGTCTCCTCAAAGCTTTGTTATGATTGAGCTTTAATTACGAATTTATATTTTCTAAAACAACATAAACACAGCTTGCAAATGCAGGCTGTGTTAGCGAAATAAAAATTTAATATATTACGATTTAGCAACTGTTTTTTAGTATTGTATAACTTAGTGGTTTATATTTTAGTAAATCACACTTTAGCAATAATCCTATCCGGAAATTCAGCCTTACACGCTTTACGGAACAAATTTTAGGGATGCCCACTTGGGCATCTCAATAAAAAACTTGCAAAATTTTTGAGACGACCATTGGCTGTCCCTACGTGTTCTGCATTAAAATAAACGCGTATTAAATTATGATTTAGTATATCACAGTTTAGCAACTGCATTTATGTAAATTTAGTATATCACAATTTATCAACTATGGTTAAGTAAAATATATTTTAGATGAAAAATATGAGAGAGAACGGGATTCCAAAGGGGTACCTTTGGTCGGTTAGGAAAAGGGGATTTTTAAGGGGAAAGGGAATCGAAATCCCT
>CAYQXN010000014.1:0-19315 GCA_964421585.1 uncultured Ruminococcus sp.
GAGAGGACTTACTTTAGCTCTGTTCAATACCAAGTACGGAAAGAATATTGAAAGCTCATACATATTTGATTATAAAAATATTATCAGGACTTATAAAGATATAACTCTTATGAGAGCCAGTGCGTTAAGAGTAATACTTGAGATTCTTGAATACAGGGATGACAAGCTGTTAATTGAGGCATCTATTGATGATTTTATGGATATGTCTAACTGTGAGCTTAAATGCTTTCTCAATGACAGAGAAATTGAAATTATCCCTACCTATAGATATGCTCATACAAAATACTTTGGCATATCAACTAATAAAAGATATACTTTCAAGCTTGAAATTAATGATGATATGCTATCCGATACATTTGATGATGTTCTCAAATTTTACATTACTTATGGCGGATTTTCTGTGTCGCTTCCTTATGTTACAAGACGTTATACGGCAAAACTTGCTTCCAATATTCCGTTTTCGTATTGGAAATTCGGAAATAAAGACAGAGCACTGTATTTTGGCAATGAAAATTATGATCTTGTTTTTACAAGGATAAGCGGAGCAAGACGATTTTTCAGAGAAGTAAAGATGATCGCTTCTATGTTGTACGGGACTCAAAGATCCTATCGTATGTTTCTTACCAGAATATGCTATTGGATAACTCGTCCGTATTTTAAAAATAAAAAAATCTGGCTTACTTATGATAAACTTTACAAAGGTGGGGATTGTGGCGAGTATTTTTATAAATATATGCTTACTCAGAAAGACGGAATCAGACCTGCTTATGTAATTAACAGAGACAGTGATGATGCAAAGAGGCTCAAAAAAGAAGGGCTAAAACCGCTTTACTTTGGTACAATGAAGAATAAGCTTTATTATCTTAATGCCGATGTGGTTTTTGCTACTCATGGTGGAGTTCATTCTTTTAATGGAATTTCAAATTCTCAGGTTAAGTATGTTTCTGACCTTATTAACGCTGATGTAGCTTGTATTCAGCATGGTCTTTCTGTTCAGCAGCTTGCACAAGAACTTAACAGAGTTTATAACAATACAAAAAGATATTATTGTGCTTCGAAATATGAGATTAAAAATCTTGAACATCCGATTTACGGTTATGAGGATAAGTCTGTTTTCAGGTTGACGGGCATTCCGCGATATGACGGATTGGTAAGCGATGATAAAAAACAAATTCTTATTACTCCCACATGGAGAGCGTACATTTCTATGCCTCCTGTAATGGGGCAGTCAAGACCTTATTATCCTGAGTTTAAGAATACTCATTATTACAAGATTTATTATAATCTGCTTACTGATGAAAAACTCATCAATACTTCTCGAAAAACAGGATATAAGCTTATATATCTGCTTCATCCGATTATCAGCTCACAAATTGTGGATTATCCTGATATTGAGGGAGTTGAGATTATTCCTGCAACATCGGTTAACTATGAGAAAATTCTTACTGAGTCCAGCCTTATGCTTACTGACTATTCTGGCGTACAGTTTGATTTTGCATATATGAGAAAGCCAGTTGTTTACTATCATCCTCCAAAGCTTCCTCCTCACTATAAGGAAGGCGGCTTTTTCTATGACAGTATGGGATTTGGCGAAATCTGTACCGAACATCAGGAAATGGTTGATTGCCTATGTGAGTATATGAAAAATAATTGTGAGTTTAAGCCGTTTTATAAAAAAAGAGCGGATGATTTCTTTGCTTATTCCGACCTTAAGTCCTGTAAGAGGATTTATGATGATATGAGAGAATTTCAGAAGCAGAATAAATGATAAATAAGATTGACGGATAGAGGAGCAATGATAAATGGACAGTGAAAAAGGTCGTATTATCTGGATTGACCAGTTAAGGGGGATTGCATTCTTTTTTGTGATACTTGGTCATGTTGCGCTTCCAAAAGAAATGCAGTCTTTGATTTATTCATTCCATATGCCCTTATTCTTTTTAATATCCGGACTGACAGTGAATAGAAAAAAGCTTATAGATACTCATATAAAGGATTATGTAATTAAACAGGCTAAGAGTTTGATTATCCCTTATTTTTGGATGAGCTTTTTATGTTTTCCGCTTTGGTATTTTGCTTTTCATATTCTCAGTCATTCAACAAACACAACAGTTTGGGGCGCTTTTAAAGGAATATTGGCAGGAAATAATTTAATAATCAGTTCAACATCAAATGCATTATGGTTTGTATTGGTTTTGTTTGTTGCGAATATTCTGTATGCCTGCTTTTTAAAACTTACAAATGGCAATGAAGCAGTATTGTTATGCATGATTTTAATTTGTGTTGCTTTAGGTTATCTTGACAAGGGAGTTGCACAGCTATGGCATTTTAATGTTGCATTGAATGCTGTGGCTATGTTGTATATTGGTAATCGCTTTATGTTATGGTACAAGAAGTGCAATTTTTCAAATAATAAAGTTTCCTGTTCTTATGTTGCAAAATTGTTAGGAGTGATATTAGTCCTTGTTGGGATAGGGGCTGTTTCACATAATTTTAATGGCAGAATTTCAATGACTGCAAATAAATTCGGTGCTTCACTGTTATTGTTTTATATTACTGCGCTTGCTTTTTCTGCTGCAGTTGCGTTAATAGTTATCCATTTGCCTAAGATTCCGGTTATTACATACATCGGAAAAAACACTTTGCTTTATCTGGGGATACATATACCGATATTAAGAATTTTTGAAAAAGCATTTCCCGATATTTTTCTGCAATATAAATTCAGCATACCATTTGCATTTGTTCTGTATCTCGGGATAATCCCTATTGTTATGTTGTTCAAAAAGTTTTTTTCTTATGTCTGCGGGAAGAATGATGAAAATGCATCATGGTATAGTAATGTTTGCAAAGTGATAATGGTGGCATGGTGTGCATGCATACCATATTTATATGTAATTAGGGTGCTTGGTCTTTTGAGATATGAGCCTATATATATTTTTTTGTATATTCTGATACTGATTGCTTTAAGCATTTTATTTGTTTTTGTGGCAAAACGGTACATTCCTGTTATTTTTCTTGAAAATAAGAGGGAAATATGAAATAACGTTTATAGAAAATTTAATTTTTAAAATTTCTATTGACAAATTAATTTATTTGTAATATAATATCTTAGAAAATAAAGCAAAGCAGGAATGCTTTCACCTGTGGGGTGTCGTCTGCACGGGTCAATACATTTAATTTTCTTGTGTTTATGTATTGCTATGCGGACGGATGTATTTCTGTCCGCATTTATTTATTTTTAAAGTACTTTGGAGGTGCTTACCCATCGGCAAGAAAGATAATATTCAGATTAATGAAGAAATCCGTGACAAAGAGCTGAGAATAATTGGACCTGACGGTCAGCAGCTTGGTATTATGTCGGCAAACGATGCCCTCAATCTTGCAGAAGAGCGTAACCTTGATTTGGTTAAAATAGCTCCGCTGAGCAAACCGCCTGTATGCAAGATAATGGATTACGGCAAATATCGTTTTGAACAGGCAAAAAGAGAAAAGGAAGCAAGAAAAAATCAGCATATTGTTGATATTAAGGAAGTCCGTCTTTCACTGAATATTGACACTCACGATTTTAACACAAAGCTTAATAATGCTCTTAAATTTATCAAGCACGGCGACAAGGTCAAGGTTTCTATTCGTTTCAGAGGACGTGAAATGGGTCATCCTGAAATAGGACTTGAAACTATGAAGCGCTTTGCCGATGCATGCAGTGAAACAGCAGTTATTGAAAAGCCGGCAAAGCTGGAAGGTCGTAATATGCTTATGTTTCTTGCGCCAAAGTCAAATAAGTAATCAAAGCTAAGGAGGATACTATTATGCCTAAAATTAAAACACACAGCGGTGCCAAAAAACGTTTTAAACTTTCTAAGAACGGTAAAGTTATTCGTGCTCACGCTAACAAAAGCCACATTTTGAACAAGAAAACTACAAAGCGTAAAAGAGGACTTCGTCAGACAACCGTTGCTGACAAGACAAATACTGCTCAGCTTAAGCGTTTAATTCCTTATAAATAATTGTTGATTTGACGACTAACTTATTCTAAATAATCGGAGGTAACATAAATGGCACGTGTAAAAGGTGCGATAATGACTCGCAAAAGAAGAAAAAAGACATTAAAACTTGCCAAGGGATATTGGGGTTCTAAATCAAGACATTTCAAGATGGCTAAACAGGCTGTTATGAAATCCGGCAACTATGCATATATCGGTCGTAAGCAGAGAAAAAGAGATTTCCGTCGTCTTTGGATTACTCGTATTTCTGCTGCCTGCAAGGCAAACGGAACCAACTATTCAACGTTTATTAACGGTCTTAAGAAAGCAGGCATCACATTAAACCGTAAGATGCTTTCTGAAATTGCTATTTCTGACCCTGCAGCTTTTACATCACTTGTTGAGCAGGCTAAAAATGCTTAATTAAAGCTTTTAATAGAAAGGAACCAATCTCAAAAAAAGAGATTGGTTCTTTTTATAAGAGTGGAAGTTAAAAGGAATACTAATACTAAAATACCATTTATAAAACTTATGTCTTTCTGAGAGATTTTGTTTGAAGCCTTAGTCTTAACACTGAAAAAAGCTCTTTTGGAATTAAAGAATTGTATGACATATCTGCTGTTAAATCCTTTTTATTTTCAAAAGGCATTTATTATAAATAGGTGTTTATTACGAATTTTTAATATATATGCATTGATATTCACATCAATACGAACAAAAATACAACAAATTTTTCCAGTTAAGTAAAATTATCTTTAATTTTTGTTGCCTATATGTTATAATTCAATATATCGTTTGTATTACAGTAATATGGAGGAAGTATGGGAAATTCGGTTATTTCAGTTATTATCCCTTATTTGGAGGATAACGTAAAAATAAATGACACTCTTGCTTCAATATACGCGCAAAAAGGAATAAAAAAGAATGATTTTGAAATAATTATTGCAGATTCTACTCCCGAAAACAGCAGCAAGAATATAACAGAAGTTATGAAGTCTTGTAAAATAATCACATGCGTCGGCATATATAATGAAGCAGAAGCCTATGCTGCTGCTTTGCAAAAGGCAACCGGTGATTATATAACTGTATGTCGCTGCGGCGATATATTCAGCAAAACGTATTTTTCTGATTGTCTTGATTGTTTCAGCAGTCATGGCGAAATTCCTTTTGTTAATGTGCGGCGCTTTTGTATTAACCCCATATATAATAACAAAAAAGCCAACGCTGCTAATCCTGCTGTTGATTATCTGGACAGAGTAATAAGCGTAAAAGATTTTCCGAACCTTGTAAATATTGAGGTTATCGGTACGGTATTCAAATCTGAGGTATTAAAAAAGTATAAGATAAATAAGATAAATAAAAATCTTATGTATGAATATTTTCAGGAGCTTATGATTAATATTCAACTGGATTATCCTGAATTTATTACAGCAGGCAGACCTGAGTATTATTGCTTTATGCCTATGTGCGATGATTCACTATACTTTGTACCTTCAAATCATATAGAGTGGTATCAGAAATCCCTTGAAGAGTTTTTAATTCCTCTTGCTCGTTTTTGTGAAGAAAAATACGGCAATATACCATTATTTGTTCAGTATTATTTAATGTTTGCCGTATCATCCAGATTTCTCGCAAATATGAATAATCGAAATAAGCGTAATATGAGCAGTGATGAGCTTGCTGAGTTTTTTCAATCTGCACGTAAAGTGTTGAGCTATATTGACAATACAATTGTTCTTAATACCAACAAATACAAATCATTGTGCTACAGTGAAGAAGCAGCTGAAATGCTATATATGGTAAAATATAACTGTGTTTTTAATGATATGCCGTTTAAGAATATTCAGGCTCAGCAGGATATTTATCTTGATTGTGATAATGTTTTTATAACTCGCCTTTCCTTTCAGCGTGTGGGTATGCATATAATAGATTATCGTGACGGAAAAATAATTATTGACGGTTCATTCAGACGTGTATTTAATCTTGATGATATTGAATTGTATGCTAAATTTAATGGAAAAAAATATGTACTTTCTAATACAGACCGTTATTCGCTGACAAAATACTTTGGTATAAGCGCTTATAAAAAGTTAACGTTCAGACTGGAGCTTGAGCTTGATGAGGAGTTGCCTGAACAGCGAATTGAATTTTTTGCAGAATACAAAAATACTGTTGTTCCGCTCAAGCTTTCTTTCCTTCACCACTGGTCTAAGTTTACCTTATCTCCGAAGAATTCGTATTGGAGATTTAATAATTACATTGCCGCACTTGACAAAAACAGTGCCATTGTTATCAGACGTTCTTCAGCGCTCAGAACGCTTGTAAGTGAGCTTAAATTTCTTCCGGGAGTTTTTAGTCAGAGCAAGCGATCCTTTATTACCAGAATTCAATATTGGCTGGTACATCCGTTCTATAAAAACAAGAAAATTTGGCTGATGTATGATAAAATGTATAAGGGCGGCGACAGCTGCGAGTATCTTTACAGATACTGCGCAGACAAACATGATGGAATAACAAGATATTATGTAATAGACAAGGATACTTCTGATTATAAGAGTCTGAAAGACGCAGGTCTTAAGCCTGTAAAGAACAAATCCTTTAAACACAAAATGATATTCCTTCACACAGATATAGCACTCATAACAAACTCCAATTGTTTTCCTTTTAACGGATATACTATGGATCGTTCCAGATTTATTCGAGGTTTATGTAATTTTCCGACTATGTGCCTGCAGCATGGTCTGTCTGTTCAGAAATGTGCTATGGCTCAGCAGAGAATAGTGGATAATACTCAGATGTATTTCCTTGCATCAGAGTATGAGTATAAAAATCTCAGTCATCACGCTTATAATTACAGTGGTTTTGATATTCTTAAAATGACCGGTATCGGCAGATATGACGGACTTATCAGCAATGACAAAAAGCAGATTATTCTCCATCCTACATGGCGTATGTATAATGCGATGCCGGTAACCACAAGTGAGGGCGAACAGCGTGCATATAACCCTGAGTTTAAAGATACACTGTATTATAAGATTTATAATGATTTAATAAATAATCAGAAACTGATTAATACCGCAAAGAGAACGGGATTTAAAATAAAATATCTCCTTCATCCGATTTTGAGCGCTCAGGTTGATGATTTCAGACCTGATCCTTATGTTGAAGTTATTTCATCTGTTGGTGATATGAGCTATGAGGAAATTCTTACTGAATCAAGTCTTATGGTTACCGACTATTCGGGCGTTCAGTTTGACTTTGCATATATGAAAAAACCTATTGTGTATTTTCATCCTTCACAGCTTCCGGCTCACTATGAGGATGGCGGTTTCTTTTATGACACTATGGGCTTTGGTGAGATTTGTACTGAAAGTGAGCAGCTTGTTGATACACTCATATCATATATGGAAAACGAGTGCAGAATGAAACCGGAATATATTAAGAGAGTTGATGATTTTTACAAATTTGATGATAATAATAACTGTCAGCGAATTTATAAAGAGATTATGAAATATCAAGAGCAGGTAAATATTGATAAGCTTAAGTGATTTTTAAGATTTTTGTTTATTTATTTTTGATTTTTAGTTAACAATAACGTAATTACAAAGGTGTAAAAGCGTTTGGTTATCCGAACGCTTTTATTTTATACAATATCTTTTAATTACTTAAATTATAATCGGTATTTGTATCATCGGAGAAGATAATATGATTGTTTTGAAAAGCAAAGACAATATAAATATAAAAAATGCTGTTAAACTTAAATCAAGTGCCAAATTCAGAAAAAAAGAAGGATTATTTATTGCTGAGGGAGTAAGAATTTGTATTGATGCAATGCTTTGCGGTGCAGAAATAACAACATTTTTTGTTACCGAAAATGCCGCAGAAAAGTATTCGGAGGAGTATGAAAAGCTTTCGTTGTATTCAGACAAAACCTTTGTAGTAACCCGTGAGCTGTTTTCTCTGATAAGTGATACCGAAACGCCTCAGGGATTTCTATGCGTGATAAAAGCTCTTGACAAAATTACTCAGTTTGATACAATAAAAAATAGTGGTAAATTTTTGGCACTTGAAAATTTGCAGGACCCTTCAAATCTTGGCACTGTGCTCAGAACTGCTGAGGCCTTTAATATCAGCGGTGTTATTCTATCATCTGATTGCTGCGATATTTACAGTCCTAAGGTGGTCAGAGGCAGTATGGGTGCAGTTTTCAGGCTGCCGTTTATAGTTTGTAATTCAATCAGCGAATTTCTCAGTAATAATTCTCAACTTAATTCATATGCTGCAATAGTAACTCCTGTTGCACAGAAGGTGACAGAAATTGATTTTGTACAGCCATGTGTAGCTGTCATAGGAAATGAAGGCAACGGTCTTAGGCAAGAAACTATTGACAGCTGCAAAACTCGGATTACCATTCCGATGGATGGCAAAGCAGAGTCGCTTAATGCTTCTGTTGCCGCTTCAATAATAATGTGGGAAATGATTAAATGATTTCTGTTAATGCAAAATTCTGGATATGGATAACACAAGCACTTGGCTATAACACTCCAAAGGTCAGAAAAATTTATGAATTGTATTCAGATGTATCTGATTTTTACCTTGGAGGAGAGCAGGAGTGGCGTTATTGTGGAATTTTTAAGCAGAATGACATTGATAAGCTGAACAAAACTGATATTTCTGTTGCAGACAGAATTATTTCACGCTGTGAAGAACTAAAATATTCTGTACTTGCCATTGATGATAACGCTTACCCCGAATGTTTACGCAATATCGGTTCTCCGCCTGCTGTAATTTATGTCAGCGGTAAACTGCCAGATGTTGATAACCGACTGACAATCGGTATTGTCGGCACACGAACGGCTAAAAGATATGGGTTGACAAATTCATATAAATTCGGCTATGCTCTTTCTAAATATGGCGTGGCTACAGTGAGCGGCGGCGCTTTGGGTGTTGACTGCGCTTCCCACCGAGGTTCTCTTGCAGCCGACGGCGTTACAATATGCGTACGAGGGTGCGGCATAAATTGCAGCTATCTTAGTGAAAATGCGGGAATGCGCCATGCCATCACAAAGCGTGGTGCAGTTATATCTGAGTACCCACCCGATGAATCACCTAGAAACTACTATTTTCCTGCACGCAACAGAATAATTGCCGCATTGTCGGATGGCGTTCTGATTATCGAGTCAGGTATAAAAAGCGGCTCTCTGATTACTGCAACGCTTGCAGGTGAGATGGGCAAAAAAGTTTATGCACTGCTTGGCAACAACGGTCCCGAAAACGAGGGTTCAAATAACTTTATAAAGGAAGGCTTTGCCATACCTGTGACAGACTTTATGGATATACTCACTTCCTTTGATAATCTCTATGCTACTGATGATAAGGTGGATTTTAATAATCTTTCTCTCAGTGATATTGAAGCAATTCCTGTTAAAGGCATAAATCCTTTTAAAAATATAAAGCCTAAAATAATCGAAAGCATTAATTTAGATGAAATAAATTCTAATCATAAGAATAATTACATTGATAGTTCTAAAAAAGAAATTAAACATAAAGAAAACCTTGATTTGAATTCTATGGCTCAAAAAGTATATAATTATATTGATAACGAGCCTGTACATATAGATAAAATTTCAAGTGATCTGGGAATACCTGTGTTCAAGGTGCTTACAGCCCTGACAACCCTTGAAGTGAAAGGGCTTGTAGTCGCCTTGCAGGGGCGCAGATACATTTTAAAATAAATGGAGGCATAAATGTCAGATTTGGTAATTGTGGAGTCACCTGCAAAAGCTAAAACAATTAAAAAATATCTTGGAAGCGGCTACGAGGTGGTTGCTTCAATGGGACATGTGCGTGATTTGCCAAAGGCACGCCTTAGTGTCGATATGAAAAATCATTTTGCACCCAAATATGAAATCATAAAGGGCAAGGAAAAGCTTGTAAAAGAGTTAAAATCGCTTGCGGAAAAAAGCGATAATATTTATCTTGCGACTGACCCTGATAGAGAGGGAGAGGCAATTTCTTGGCACTTGGCGTATATTCTCGGTCTGCCTGAGGACTATAGTAATCGTGTTGAATTTAATGAAATCACCAAGTCGGGTGTAACAGGAGGTATGAGCAATCCCCGTTCGATTAATATTGATCTTGTAAATGCTCAGCAGGCAAGGCGTGTTCTGGATCGTTTGGTAGGCTATAAGCTAAGCCCCTTTATTTCACAAAAAATAAGACGAGGACTTTCTGCGGGCCGCGTTCAGTCAGTGGCTCTCAGAATTATTGTAGATAGGGAAGAGGAAATCAGAAAATTCAAGCCTGAGGAATATTGGTCAATAGATGCAAAGTTTGTTCCCAAGGACGGCAGAAAGCAGTTTTCTGCAACTCTTTATTCAGACGCAAAAGGCAAAATCAAAATTGAAAACAAAGAGCAGGCTGATAAAATTGAAGCTGAGCTTGCTGATGCCGAATATGTGATTACCAAAGTAAGAAACGGCACTCGAAAAAAACAGCCGGCACCTCCTTTTATCACCTCCACGCTGCAGCAGGAAGCGTCACGAAAGCTCGGCTTCCAGTCGCGCAGAACTATGAAGGTAGCCCAGGAGCTTTACGAAGGTGTTGATGTTGCGGGAATGGGAGCAACAGGTCTCATCACATATATGAGAACTGACTCGCTCAGAATTTCAAATGTTGCCCTGCAAGAGGTCACACAATACATCGACTCTGAATTTGGCAGCGAATATCTTCCTGCAAAGCCCAGGGTGTTTAAATCCAAAAACAATGCGCAGGACGGACACGAGGCAATCAGACCGTCTATGCCTAATCTTGCGCCCGATAAAATCAAGGACAGTCTCACCTCTGACCAGTATAAGCTTTATAAGCTGATCTGGAACAGATTTGTGGCGTCTCAAATGGCAGAATGTGTTCAAAAGACTACTCAGGCTGATATTGAGGCTAACGAATATACCTTTAAAGCGTCGGGATATTATGTAAGCTTTGACGGCTTTACGAGACTGTACGTTGAAGGCAAGGATGAAGCGGAGGAAAAATCCTCACAGCTTCCGCCTCTTGAAAAAGGTATGTCTGCAAAATGCAAAGAGCTTAAGAAAAATCAGCACTTCACTCAGCCTCCTGCAAGATTTACCGAAGCTTCTCTTATTAAGACTCTCGAGGAAAACGGTATAGGCAGACCTTCAACGTATGCCGCTACAATCACCACGATTACAAGCCGCGAATATGTCAAAAGAGAGGCAAAAAGCCTTGTTCCGACCGAGCTGGGCGAGGTTATAACAAAGCTTATGAAAGAACGTTTTCCTAAGATTGTAAATGTAAAGTTTACGGCTCAGATGGAGGAAAATCTCGATACTGTTGAACACGGTGACGAAGAGTGGGTTGAGGTTCTCGAAAACTTTTATGAGGATTTTGACAAAACGCTTAAGAAAGCAAAAGAAGAAATGGACGGCGTAAAGCTTAAGCTCAAAGAGGATGAAACCGATATTGTCTGCGAGAAATGCGGCAGAAAAATGGTCGTAAAGGTAGGCAGATATGGCAAATTTATCGCTTGTCCGGGGTATCCCGAATGTAAAAATGTCAAAAAATATGTTGAAAAAGCCGGCGTAAAGTGCCCGAAATGCAATGGTGATGTAATTGTAAAACACACTAAAACCAAGAGGATATTCTATGGCTGTTCAAATTATCCTGAGTGTGATTTTGTAAGCTGGAATGAGCCTACTAACGAGAGATGCCCGCAGTGCGGTGAGATACTGTTTAAGAAAAAGGGCAAAAAACCATCGCTGTTTTGTGCAAAAGAAGGCTGTGGATTTACAAAAAACGATAATCAGGATGATAACAATGCAGATTAATGTTATTGGCGCAGGACTTGCCGGCTGTGAGGCGGCAATGCAGATTGCTTCACGAAAAATAAATGTAAGATTATTTGATATGAAGCCGCACAAGAAAACTCCTGCTCATCACTCAGATATGTTTGGCGAGCTTGTTTGTTCAAATTCACTCAAGGCTATGCGTATTGAGAGTGCAGCAGGACTTCTTAAGGAGGAAATGCGGCATTTGAATTCATTTCTTATGATGTGTGCCGAAGAGTGCAGTGTGCCGGCAGGCGGTGCTCTGGCGGTTGACAGGGAAATATTTTCCCGTCTTGTTACCGAGAAAATAAGAAATAATCCTTATATTGAAGTTGTAAGCGAAGAGGTCGCTGCTATTCCTGAAGATACTGTTACAATCATCGCTTCCGGTCCTCTTACTTCCGAGCCGCTCGCGGCCTCAATACAAAATATGTTTGGAGACTCATTGTCTTTTTTTGACGCTGCTGCTCCAATTGTGACAGCCGAGAGTGTTGATATGGATTATGCGTTTTGCGCTTCACGTTACGGTAAAGGTGACGGAGACGATTATATCAACTGTCCGATGAACAAAGAAGAATATGATGATTTTTATAATGAAATTGTAAATGCCGAGCGTGCGCCGCTGCACGACTTTGATGTAAATAATCCAAAGGTTTACGAGGGCTGTATGCCCGTAGAGGTAATGGCTCAGCGAGGCGAGGGTACCTTGCGTTTTGGACCTATGAAGCCTGTTGGGCTGACAAATCCTAAAACCGGACACAGACCCCGGGCGGTTCTTCAGCTCCGCAAAGAAAATGCTCAGGGCAGCTTGTACAACCTTGTAGGATTCCAGACTAATCTTAAATTTTCGGAGCAAAAAAGAGTTTTTTCTATGATACCTGCGTTGCACAATGCAGATTTTGTCAGATTTGGTGTTATGCATAGAAATACATTTATATGTTCGCCAAGAATACTTAACGCTGATTATTCTGTGCGGGAAAATAAAAAGCTGTTTTTTGCGGGTCAGATAACAGGTGTTGAGGGGTATATGGAATCTGCTTCCTCAGGCATTTTGGCAGGTATAAACGCTTGTCGGGTGCTTAATGGACAAGATACATTAAAACTGCCGTTAACCACGATGATTGGTGCGCTTGCCGGGTATATCTCTGACCCGTCCGTTGAAAAAATTCAGCCGATGGGCGCAAACTTTGGAATTTTGCCTCAGCTTGAAAATCGTCCGCGTGACAAAAAAGAGAGAGGCTTTGCCTACTCAGCACGTGCTCTTGAAACTCTTGATAAATTTATAACAGACAATATGATTGAAGGTTAAATATGAAAGTAATTGTTGATGCGTTTGGCGGAGATAATGCGCCGCTTGAGATAATTAAGGGATGCGTTAATTCTGTTGAAGAGCTTGATGTTAACATAATTCTTACAGGTGATGAGAACAAGCTAAGGAAAGTTGCCTCAGAAAATTCGCTGTCTCTTAATAATATAGAGATTGTAAACTGCACCCAGATTATAACCATGGATGATCATGCTGACGCTGTTCTCAAATTAAAAAAGGACAGCTCCATGGCTGTCGGGTTGCGACTTCTTAACGAAGGCGTCGGAGACGCTTTCATAAGCGCAGGCAACAGCGGTGCGCTGTGTATGGGAGCAACTCTCGGCGTGAAGCGAATCAAAGGTATCAAGCGTCCTGCTTTCGCTCCTGTTATGCCGTCAAAAAGCGGTTTTTTTATGCTGATGGACGGAGGCGCAAATCTTGATTGCCGACCTGAGATGATATACCAATTTGCAATGATGGGTTCTGTATATATGGAAAAGGTTATGGGAGTAAAAAATCCCAGAATCGGTCTTGCAAATGTCGGAACCGAGGATCACAAGGGAACTGAGCTTTACCAGAACACTTATAAGCTTCTGTCTGACAGCAGGCTGAACTTTATCGGCAATGTTGAAGGCAGAGATATTCCTGAGGGCGTGTGCGATGTAGTGGTTTGCGACGGATTTACGGGAAATCTTATACTCAAAACCTACGAGGGTGTTGCAATTACGCTTATGAAGGAATTCAAACATCTTTTTTCAGACAGTACAAAAGGAAAGCTTGCGGCTGCTCTTGTTATGAAGGATTTAAAGAGCTTTGCAAAGCGTTTTGACTATAATACATATGGAGGCGCGCCTATTCTCGGCGCTTCAAAGCCTGTTTTTAAAGCGCATGGAGATTCCAAAGCTAAAACAATATTTAACGCAGTAAAGCTGTGCAAGAATTATGTGAGCGCAAATGCGATAGACGCTATTTCTTCGGCATTATAAATTTTCGGTATAATAAAATACATAATTTAAAGCGTTTAATTTTATTGTAATTGAGGAGTTTAAAATTGAAATGGAAGATTTACAGAATAATATAGGATATCACTTTAAAAATATTGCTCTTTTGAATGAGGCGCTTACTCATTCCTCCTATGCAAACGAGCATAAATCTAAGCATATAAAGTATAACGAGCGTCTTGAGTTTCTTGGAGATGCCGTACTTTCAATTGTTGTTTCAGATTACATTTTTAAGAATTGTCCTGATTTGCCTGAGGGTGAGCTTACAAAATTGCGGGCTTCACTTGTATGCGAGAAATCTCTGTTTGAATTTGCAAAGCAAATTAATCTGGGTAAATATCTTATGCTCAGCAAGGGAGAGAAAAATAACGGAGGCGCCAACAGACCTTCAATTCTTTCGGACGCTTTTGAGGCGCTGATTGCGGCAATTTATATTGATGGTAATATGGAAGCGGCGTCAAAGCATATCCTTAACTTTATAATTCCCGTTGTAAAAAATTCAAAAAAGAAAAGAATTGTTGATTATAAGACTACTCTTCAGGAAATTATTCAGAAAAATCCTGGAGAGAAGATTGAATATTATCTTGTCGGTGAGAGCGGACCTGACCATAATAAACATTTTGTTGTGGAGGTTCACCTTAACAGCAATGTAATCGGCAAGGGCGGCGGAAGAAGTAAAAAAGAAGCTGAGCAGCAGGCAGCTCGCGAGGCGTTGGAGCTGATGGGTTATTAAACACAGTAATATTTCAATTTTTATTCCGCATAACGGATGTCCGCATAAATGCAGTTTTTGCAATCAGAAGAACATTACGGGACAAACCTGTCAGCCGTCTGATAAAGATGTTGCTGATATTTTAGAAAAGGCAATTGTTGATTTGGGTGCCGGAGCAGAGAATGCAGAAATTGCATTCTTCGGCGGCAGTTTTACGGCAATTGACCGTGATTATATGCTTAGTCTGCTAAAGGCAACTGTACCGTATATCGATAGGTTTAAGGGCATCAGAATTTCTACCAGACCTGACTGTATTGACGATGAAATTCTGGAATTGCTCAGGTTATATAAGGTTACCTCAATTGAACTCGGTGCACAGTCAATGGATGATGCTGTTCTGATTGCAAACAACAGAGGACATTCTGCTATTGATGTTATTAATGCCTGTAAAAAAATTAAGAGATTTGGTTTTTCTCTTGGTTTGCAAATGATGACGGGCTTATATAAGTCTGATTTTGACAGTGATATTTATACAGCAAAGCAATTTATTTTATTAAAGCCTGATACTGTAAGAATTTATCCCACAGTAATTATGAATGATACCGACCTTGCCGATTTATTTCTTAGCGGGGAATTTGTACCTTATACGCTTGAACAATCCGTTGATTTGTGTTCAAGGCTCATAATGATGTTTGAAACTGAGCATATTAAAATTATCCGCCTTGGTCTTCACTATTCAGACAGCCTTATAAAGAATAGTTATGGTGATAATTATCATCCTGCTTTTAAGGAGCTTTGTGAAAACAAGATATTTGTTAACAGGTTTCTTAGTGAAGCAGGCAGTGCAAATGATAAAATTAAATATAAAGTTTTTATTAATCAGAAATCAATATCAAAATTTTTGGGCCAGAATAAAAGAAATTGCATTTTATTATCTGAAATGGGCTACGGCTTTGATATAGAGTACGACAACAGACTTGGAAAATATGATTTGTATATAAAGAAAATCCCGATAAATTAAGCTAAAACCGCACGATAATTACAGGGGTTCAAATAGGAGTTTTTGAATGCATTTAAAATCATTGGAAATTCAGGGATTTAAAACTTTTCCCGATAAAACTAAATTATCCTTTGAACAGGGAATAACTTCTGTTGTAGGTCCCAACGGTTCGGGCAAAAGCAACATAAGCGACGCAATTCGCTGGGTGCTTGGCGAGCAGTCGCCAAAAAGCCTGCGCTGTTCAAAGATGGAGGACGTTGTATTTAACGGAACAGATAAGAGAAAACGTTTGGGCTATGCTGAGGTCACTCTTAATATTGATAATTCAGACAGAGTGCTCGACTTTAACAGTGATGAAATTGCTGTTACAAGACGATATTACAGAAGCGGCGAAAGTGAATATCTTATTAACAAAGCCGCTGTTCGTCTTAAAGATATAAATGAGTTGTTTATGGACACAGGTCTTGGCAGAGACGGCTATTCGATGATTGGTCAGGGCAAGATTGACAGCATAGTTTCGTCAAAAAGCGAAGAAAGACGTGAGATTTTTGAAGAAGCCGCAGGAATTTCCCGCTACAGATACAGAAAAATTGAGGCTGAACGCAAGCTGAAAAGTACGGAAGATAATCTTTTAAGACTGCGTGATATTGTTACTGAGCTTGAAGAGCGTGTCGGACCTTTGCAGAAGCAATCTGAAAAGGCACAGCAGTTTCTTGAGTATTCGCAGGAAAAACGAGGTCTGGAAATTGCTCTTTGGCTCTTAACCCTTGACAAATCGCAGTCAGAACTGAAGGAGCAGGATGAAAAAATCTCAATTGCACGTTCTCAATATGATGAGGCGGAGAAGATTTTAAGCGACATTCAGATTGAGACAGAGGAGATTTACCGTAAAAACGGTGAGCTTGTGTCTCAGATTGAAATAATAAGAGGAGAAATTTCTGACATAGAGAGCAGCGTTTCTGAAAAAAAAGCTCTGATTTCTGTTGCTCATAATGACATACTTCACGCCAATGAAAACATTGCGCGCATTGAAAGCGAAATAATTCAGGTTGACCGAAGCGCCGACGATATTGAAAGAAAAATTGCTGACAAGCAGGTTGAAATCAATAATCTTGATACAGAAATTATCGAAAAGCAGAAGTATTACAGTAAAATATCCGAGCAGCTTAATTCAATCAATCTTGATTCTAGCAAAAGCGGTGATGAGATGCAAACTCTTACTGCCGAGCTTTCTGTTCTGACTGCCAAATCTGCTGACGCACGAGTTGTTGATATGACTGCCGAAAGCACTATAACAGAGTTATCGTCAAGAATAGAGGCACTCACTTCGTCTAATGAAGAAAACCAAAGACAGATTGAAGCGATGAGCAGTATGCTTGATGAATATATTGCAAAGGCTTCTGCAACAGAAGATAAGATTGCTTCGTTGCAAAATACAGCTCAGGGTCTTGAAATTAAACTTTCTTCAAAAGAAAATAAGAAGAATGAGCTTAAGGAGGAGAGCGACAAACTCTCGCTTGATGTCAAGGAGCATCTCAGAAAAATTTCTTTTCTCGAAAATCTTGAGAGAAATCTTGAAGGCTTTTCAAAGAGTGTAAAAACTGTAGTCAATGCGTCATCGCACGGTAAGCTGCGCGGTATCTGCGGTCCTGTTTCAAGAGTTATTTCTGTTCCGTCAGAGTATGGCGTAGCTATAGAAACAGCCCTTGGCGCTGCAATGCAGAATATTGTTACAAACACAGATGATGATGCTAAACAGGCTATCAGATACCTTAAGTCTATTGACGGAGGCAGAGCAACATTTTTGCCTCTTAATACAATAAAAGCCCGCGAGCTTAACGAGAACGGTCTTGATGATTGCTACGGTTTTGTTGGTGTTGCAGCCGAATTGTGCTCCTGCGAAAAGAAATATATCGGAATTCTATATTCTCTACTCGGCAGGATTGTTATTGCGGAAGACCTCAATTGTGCAGTTTCAATTGCAAAAAGATATTCTTATAGATTTAAGGTTGTCACGCTTGACGGTCAGGTTGTAAATGCAGGAGGTTCTCTTACAGGCGGTTCACTTAATCGTAATTCGGGGCTTCTTAGCCGTACCTCAGAGATTGAAAATTTAAAAAATCAGTCATCTGCTCTTGAAGAAAAGGCAAAGATTGCTGAAAAAATGAATATCAAGGTTTCACAGGAGTACGCTGCAATTGAAGCAGAGCTGCTTGGAGCAAGGGCAGATATATCCAACCTACAACAGGAGCTTGTCAGACTTCAGGCTGAGAAGCGTGCTTGTGAAAATGAACTTACTAATTCTAAGACCTTGGTAGGAAATTCTCAAAAAGAAATTAATGACTGTGAGCTTAGAATAAAATCGCTTTCCGAAAGCCGACGTCAGGCACAGCAACAGCTTGCTGAGCTGAATGTTGAGATAGCAGGTGCAGAGGAAAAAGTTAATAATGTAACTGGTAACAGGGCAGAGTTGACTAAAAGGCGTGAGGAATATACTGCGCTCCTTCAAAATATCCGACTTGAAATTGTTACGGCTCAAAAGGATATAGGCGTGCTCAATTCTGAAATTGTATTCGCTCAGAATAACGGATTAAACAATGAACAGCGCAAGGCTGAACTTAATCTGCAAATAGAAGCAACAAGACAGAGAATAGAAGATATTGAAGCAAAAATTGCCGACTATGAAAATGAGATTAGTGTGTTGGTTGAAAAGCAGTCTTCGCTTAGCAACAGCATAGACAGCATCAATGAACAGCGTAACGAGTTTGAAAAACGAACCGTTGAAATACGCAGCTTTGAACGTGATAAAAGCTCCGAGAGGGAGGTTTCCGGCAGAGAGCTTGCACGACTTGAAGAGCGCAAAATTAATATTCAGAAGCAGTATGACGATATAATTTCAAAGCTGTGGGAAGAATACGAGCTTACAAAGCGTGAGGCTGAGGAAAGTGCAATTGAAATTGAGGACTCATCAAAAGCTCAGAAAAGATTGAATGAGCTTAAACAGAAAATCAAAGGTCTTGGTAATGTAAACGTTTCTGCCATTGAGGAGTATAAAGAGGTGTCGGAACGTTATGAGTTTATGACTACACAGGTTGATGACGTTGAAAAATCCAAGAAAGAGATTGAACATCTTATTGCAAATCTGACAAAGCAGATGAAAGAGGTCTTTGTAGAGAGTTTTGACCGAATTAACAGGAATTTTACATATACGTTCAAGGAGCTTTTCGGCGGTGGTACTGCGTCTCTTTCACTCAGTGACCCTGAAAATATGCTTACCAGCGGCATTGACATTCTTGTGCATCCGCCGGGAAAAATCGTTGTGCATCTTGACGCTTTGTCAGGCGGCGAAAAAGCACTTGTTGCAATTGCGTTGTATTTTGCTATAATGAAAGTAAGACCTGCTCCGTTTTGTGTTATGGATGAGATTGAAGCAGCGCTCGATGAGCCGAATGTCATTCGGGTGGCA
>CAYQXN010000014.1:19325-29834 GCA_964421585.1 uncultured Ruminococcus sp.
GAAGCAGCTCTTGATGATGTAAATGTATATCGTTTTGCAAGTTATATGCGAAGACTTACCGAAAAAACGCAATTTATTCTTATTACTCACAGACGAGGTACAATGGAAGAAGCAGATGTTCTGTATGGTGTTACAATGCAGGACGAGGGTATATCAAAGCTGCTTGAGCTGCGTTCAACTGAGGTTGCAGCAAAGCTTGGAATAGAAACAAAATAAAGGACTGAATTTTATGGGACTTTTCAGTAAAATCAAAGAAGGCTTAAAAAAGACGCGTAATGCCGTTGTGGGGCAGATTGACTCAATGCTCAAATCCTTTACCAAGATTGATGATGAGCTTTTTGAAGAGCTTGAAGAGCTTTTGGTTATGGGAGATGTAGGTGTTCCTACGGCAGAAAAAATTTGCAGTGAGCTGAGAGCAAGAGTTAAAAAGGAAGGCATCACGGACCCTTCAATGATTAATACGTTGCTTGAAGATATTATCTCTGAAATGCTCAGCGGCGGAGAGGAGCTTGATATTTCCTCATCACCTTCAATTATACTTGTAATAGGTGTAAACGGAGTAGGTAAAACAACAACAATCGGCAAGCTTGCACACAGCCTTTCAAAGCAGGGCAAAAAGGTTGTTCTTGCTGCGGCTGATACCTTCAGAGCCGCCGCTATTGATCAGCTTGATATATGGGCTCAGAGAAGCGGCTGTGAAATCATCAAGCAGAATGAGGGAAGTGACCCTGCTGCTGTGGTGTTTGACGCAATTTCTGCCGCAAAAGCAAGAAATGCTGATGTAATAATTTGCGATACAGCCGGTCGTTTGCACAATAAAAAGCATCTTATGGACGAGCTTGCAAAAATCAACAGAATAATTGACAGGGAGCTTCCGGATTCATCAAAGGAAAAACTGCTCGTGCTGGATGCAACAACAGGTCAGAATGCCGTTAACCAGGCTGAGCAGTTCAGAGCGGCTACGGGAATAACGGGCATTGTGCTTACAAAGCTTGACGGAACCGCTAAAGGCGGAGTTGTGTTGGCAATAAAGGACGGCCTTGGTATTCCTGTAAAATATATCGGCGTTGGTGAACAGATTGATGACCTTCAGCCGTTCAACTCATCAGAATTTGCTAAAGCACTATTTGCAAAAACAGGTGAGGAATAGTTTATGAAATTTATAATGGCCACAAATAATGCACACAAAGTAGTGGAGCTTTCAAGAATACTTAAACCGCTTGGAATAGATGTTGTTTGTGCAAAGGAAGCAGGCGTGACGCTTGATGATGTCGAAGAAACAGGCGCTACCTTTGCAGAAAATGCGTTTATTAAGGCAAATGCAGCTTTTGTGAAAACAGGGCTGCCTTCAGTTGCCGATGATTCAGGTCTTTCGGTTGATGCGCTTGACGGAAGACCGGGAGTGTATTCGGCTCGTTACGCTGGAGAAAATGCAACGGATGCGGACAGATATAATAAACTGCTCAATGAAATGAAAGATATTCCAGAGGATAAGCGCAGCGCTCGTTTTACTTCTGCCATTTGCTGTATTCTCCCCGACGGAAGTAAAATTGAGGTCGAGGGTATTTGCGAGGGCGTAATTGCTTTTGAACCTCACGGTAACGGCGGCTTTGGTTATGACCCTGTGTTTTTATGCGGCGGCAAAAGCTATGCGCAGCTAACCGCTGAAGAAAAGGATGCTGTCAGCCATAGGGGAAGAGCTTTAAGAAAGCTCAAGACAGAGCTTGACAAACGTTTTAGTAATTAACTTTCTAATTTGAGAGAACATTAACGGTATCCTGAAAGGAATTAATATATGCTAACAAGTAAACAACGTGCATATCTCAAAGGACTTGCCAACGGGATTGAAACAATTCTATTTGTCGGCAAGGGTGAGATTACAGATAATATAATTACTCAGTCATCAGACGCCCTTAAAGCCCGTGAGCTTATTAAGGGTAAGGTACTCGAAAACAGCTCCTACTCACCGATTGAGGCTGCTCAGATAATTGCCGAAAGATGCAGTGCAGAGGTTGTTCAGGCAATAGGCTCAAAGTTTGTACTTTACAAAAGGAATGAGAACAAGCCTGTAATTGTACTTCCAAAGGCAAAGAAGAAATGAGCAGAACAGGAATTCTGGGCGGTACCTTTAACCCGATTCATAAAGGTCATATAATGCTTGCTGAATATGTTAAGTCCGAGCTTGACCTCGACAGAATTATTCTTGTTCCTACATTTACACCCCCTCATAAGCAGAGCCTTGATCTCGCAAGCGGGGAACACAGAATTAATATGTGCAGAATTGCATGCGAAAAGCATAACGGCTTTGAAGTCTCAAATATTGAAATAGAACGCGGCGGCAGGAGCTACACTTATGAAACTATTATTTCTCTCAAGGAATTATATCCCGATGATGAGCTTTTTTTCATAGTTGGCGCTGATATGTTTCTTACTCTTGATAAGTGGAAACATCCTGAGATTATTTTTGACAATTCTTATATAGCTGCTGTTCCGAGAGATGACTCTGACTATGACATACTCAATAAGTTTTATACAAACGTAATCATTAATATGGGCGCAAAGGCTCATATATTGCCGGAGCCTGTTATGCAGGTATCATCATCATACGTACGTGAAAATATCTACAATTCCGTTCTTGTTAAAGAATTACTTGATAAGAATGTTTATGATTATATTGTAAATAATAAATTGTATCGGAAGTGATTTGATGAATATCGAAAATTACAAAGCACTTATAAAACCGACTATGAGCGAACACAGATACATCCACAGCGTTAACGTGTCAAAAGAAGCGCAAAAACTTGCACAACTGTACGGTGCTGATGAGGATAAGGCTGCTATCGCAGGAATACTTCACGATATCACCAAAGAAGTCCCAAAGGAAGAGCAGTTGCAAATTTTCAGTGACGGTGGTATAATTTTAGATGAAATTCAGGTTAATGCGCCCAAATTGTGGCATTCAATCAGCGGCAGTGTCTATGTACGTGATAAGCTGAGTATAAATGACGAGGACATTCTTAATGCAATTCGTTACCATACTACAGGCAGAGCAGGGATGTCTTTGCTCGAAAAAATAATTTTTATCGCTGATTTCACTTCTGAAGAGCGTACATATAACGGCGTATCTGAAATGCGCAAAAAATCAAGAAAAAGCCTTGAGGAAGCAATGCTTTACGGATTACAATTCACATTTTCCGATCTTACTAAGCGTGAAATTGCAATTCATCCTGATGAGCTTTTCTGTTATAATGAAATTGTATTATCGAAAGGAAATAATAAATGACATCATATGAACAATCAATATTGACCGCAAAAGCCTTGAGCGGTAAAAAAGGTCTTGACATTCAGGTTATTGAAATCAGCGATGTTTCGGTGCTTGCTGATTATATGGTCATTGCCACAGGTACAAGCTCAACTCACGTTAAAGCGCTTGCGGATGAGGTCGAGTACAAGCTTGACGAAGCAGGCATTTCCGTAAGCCACATTGAAGGATATCGTTCAAATTCGTGGATTCTTCTTGATTATATTGATGTTATTGTTAATGTTTTCTCGGATGAAGCAAGAGAATTTTATGATCTTGAACGACTTTGGCAGGACGGCAAAAAGGTTGATTTAAACGATATAATAGATTAATATTTGGGGGATTTAAATTGAAATACAATCATCAATCCGTAGAACAGAAATGGCAGAAAATTTGGGAGGAAAAAGGTGTTTTTCACGCAAGCGAGGATACTGACAAGGAAAAATTCTATGCGCTTATTGAGTTCCCTTATCCGTCGGGACAGGGACTGCACGTAGGACATCCACGTCCTTATACAGCTCTTGATACGGTTGCAAGAAAGCGCAGACTTCAGGGATATAATGTTCTCTATCCTATCGGCTGGGACGCTTTCGGACTGCCAACGGAGAACTATGCTATTAAAAATCATATTCATCCTGAAATTGTAACAAAGAATAATATTGAACGCTTTAAAAAGCAGATTCAGTCGCTTGGTATTTCCTTTGACTGGAGCCGTGAAATCAATACCACAGACCCTGATTACTATAAGTGGACGCAGTGGATTTTCATTCAGCTCTTCAAACACGGACTTGCGTACAAAAAGGAAATGAACGTGAACTGGTGTACCTCCTGTAAGTGCGTACTTGCAAACGAAGAGGTAGTAAACGGTGTTTGCGAGCGCTGCGGCAGTGATGTTGTGCATAAGGTTAAGTCACAATGGATGCTTAAAATTACCGAGTATGCTGACAGGCTGATAAATGACCTTGAGCTTGTGAACTATCCCGAGAGGGTAAAGACTCAGCAGAAAAACTGGATTGGCAGAAGCACAGGCGCTGAGGTCGATTTTGAAACTACCACGGGCGATACCCTCACAATCTATACAACAAGAGCAGACACGCTTTACGGCGCTACATATATGGTAATATCTCCTGAACATCCTCTTATTGAAAAATGGGCAGATAAGCTTTCCAATATGGAGGCTGTACGTGAGTATCAGGCTGCTGCGGCACGCAAATCTGATTTTGAAAGAACAGAGGTTGCAAAGGATAAGACAGGCGTCAGACTTGAAGGTGTAAACGCAATCAATCCGGTAAATAACAGAGAAATACCTATATTTATTTCTGACTACGTACTTGTATCTTATGGTACAGGTGCAATTATGGCTGTTCCTGCTCACGATACACGTGACTGGGAATTTGCAAAGAAGTTTGGCCTACCGATTATTGAGGTAGTAAAGGGCGGCAATGTTCAGGAAGAGGCATTCACAGACTGCGCTAAAGGAGTTATGGTCAATTCAGGAATGCTTGATGGTCTTTCTGTTGATGAAGCCAAAAAGACAATCATTGAGTGGCTCACAAAAGAGGGCAAGGGTCATGCAAAGGTTAACTATAAGCTTCGCGACTGGGTATTTTCACGCCAGCGCTATTGGGGAGAACCTATTCCGATTGTTCACTGTGAAAAATGCGGATACGTTCCTATTGAAGAAAGTGAACTCCCTTTGAAGCTTCCTATTGTTGAGTCCTACGAGCCTACAGATAACGGTGAATCTCCGCTTGCTAATATGAGCGACTGGATTGAAACTGCTTGTCCTCATTGCGGCGGAAAGGCACATCGTGAAACTGATACTATGCCTCAGTGGGCAGGCTCATCCTGGTATTATCTCAGATATATGGATCCGCATAATAATAAGGAGCTTGCTTCAAAAGAGACTCTTGATTATTGGGCTCCCGTTGATTGGTATAACGGCGGTATGGAGCACACAACTCTTCATTTGCTTTACAGTCGTTTTTGGCACAAATTCCTTTATGATATTGGTGTTGTTTCAACGCCTGAGCCATATGCAAAGCGTACTTCACATGGTATGATTCTCGGTGAAAACGGCGAGAAAATGAGTAAATCAAGAGGCAACGTAGTAAACCCTGATGAAATCGTCGAGGAGTACGGCGCCGACACAATGCGTCTTTATGAGATGTTCATAGGTGATTTTGAAAAGGCTGCTCCATGGAGTCAGTCAAGTATCCGCGGATGCCGCAGATTTGTTGAACGCTATTGGAATCTTCAGAACATCCTCATTGATGGCGACTCAATCCGTCCTGAACTTGAAGGTCCCTTCAATAAGGCTATCAAGAAGGTCGGAGATGACATTGAAAATATAAAATTCAATACTGCTATCGCAACCCTTATGGCTTTGATAAATGATATTTCTAATGTTAAGTCTATCAACAGGGAAGAACTGAGAATTTTTTCTATTCTCTTAAATCCCTTTGCTCCTCACGTTACAGAGGAAATCTATGAAATTTGCAACCTTGGCAACGGTATCATTGCTGAGGCTGAGTGGCCTGAATATGATGAGGCAAAGTGCTTAGATGAAAGTATTGAAATTGTTGTTCAGGTCAACGGCAAAATCAAGGCTAAGCTTAACATACCGGTTGACGCCGACAAGGATAGCGTTCTTGCGCTTGCAAAGAGTGATGAGAATGTTAAAAAGGCTATTGACGGAATGAATATAATCAAGGAAATTGTTGTTCCTAAAAAGCTTGTAAATCTTGTTGTTAAGCCATAATTCAAATAATTATTTAAAATTTTCCTAAAATTCTACTTTTCTATTGACTTTATTATTTGTATATTGTATAATATTCTCTGCAATTATATGCAAAGTACCCATGCCATATGGCAGATGGGAGGGAAGATAGATGGCAGAGATTAGACTTAAAGATAATGAATCACTTGAAAGTGCTTTAAGAAGATTCAAAAAGCAGTGTGCCAGAGCTGGCGTTATTGCTGAGGTTCGCAAGAGAGAAGCTTATGAAAAGCCCTCTGTAAAGCGTAAGAAAAAATCCGAAGCAGCTCGCAAACGCAAATACAGGTAACAAACAGGCGGACAGAGCATATCTGTCCGCTTTTGTGTTTTACATAGCTATATCAGTATTAGCTTTTTTGAATTCTAATGTTTAGCAAATCGTATTATTCAGTATAAACTTTTCTAACAGGGTGATAATATGAAAAAAATACTTGTTTTACTCGGTCCGAATCTTAATATGGTAGGCGTTCGTGAAAAGGGAATATACGGCACTGAGGATGCCGGCAGTATTGAAGAGCAGATAAAGGCATATGCTGCAAAAAACTATTTTGAAGCTGACGTGTTTCAGTCTAATCACGAGGGTGCCCTTATTGATAAAATTCACGCGTCAAGAGAAAACTATGACGGTGCGGTCATAAATGCAGGAGCTTTGACTCATTACAGCTATGCGCTCCGTGATGCAATTGCCTGCGTAAAAATTCCTTTTATTGAAGTGCATATGTCAAACATACACGCAAGAGAAGAGTTTCGCCATACCTCCGTCATTGCACCTGTATGTGCAGGTCAGATTGCAGGTTTTGGAAAAAACAGCTATTTTCTTGCAATTGAAGCTTTGAAGGATTTAATATAATGGATAATCAGATTTATTCAAATCGCATACAGCAGTTAAGAAAGCTTTTTGACAGCACAGGTGAGGCTGCATTGATTACAAATGAAATCAACATAGGATATTTCTGTGGTTTTCAACACAGTGAAGGCGTTATGCTGGTTACAAGCGAAAAGAGCTATCTGCTTGTTGATTTTCGGTATATTGAGGCGGCACAGAAATTTTCCGCAGGTTGTGAAGTAATCTGTTTTTCAAATATCATTAATAATCTGACTGATATACTTAAAAACAACGGTGTAAAGATTATTTATACAGAGATATCCGATTTAAGCGTTTTTCGCTTTAATTTTTATCAAAAAGCTTTTAGTGAAATCGGCATTGACTGTATCTCCACCTCTGAACTTGACGATACTATATCAAATATCAGAATAATAAAGGATGAAACAGAATTTGCAAAAATTCTTAGAGCGCAGCAGATTGCCGAAAAAGCATACATCGAGGTGCTTAATTATCTTAAACCGGGTGTTTCAGAGCGAAAAATTGCTGTTGAGCTTGAATATCTTATGAAATTGAATGGAGCAGAGCGAGTATCGTTTGATTTGATAACAATTACGGGTAAAAAAACTGCTCTTCCGCACGGTGTTCCCTCTGATGACATTGTAAAGGAAGGAGACTTTTTTACAATGGACATAGGTTCGGTGTATGAAGGCTATCACAGCGATACAACCCGCACTGTTGCAGTTAAGTCTGCAAGTGAAGAAATGAAGCTAATCTACAGTATAGTTCTCAAAGCTCAGCTTACTGCTCTTGAAACAATAAAATCGGGCGTTAAGTGCAGCGATGTTGATAAAACAGCCAGAGATATAATTGAAGCCAGCGGTTACGGCGAGTATTTTGGTCATGCCACCGGTCACGGCGTCGGTCTTGAAATTCATGAAAGTCCTGCCGTTTCCTACAGAAATAATATGGTTCTGAGAGAAGGTATGGTAATTACAGATGAACCGGGTATTTATCTGCCTGAAAAGTTCGGCGTAAGGATTGAAGATATGGTATATGTCACTAAAGACGGTTATAAAAACTTTGTGACTTTGCCAAAAGAGCTTATTATTGTATAAAGTGCTTGCAATTTCTAAAACTTTTATGTATAATAATATCTGACATATTACGGTATTGTTTGCCGTAAACTAATATTCAGGAGGTATTACTAATGATATCAGCAGGTGATTTCAGAAACGGTGTTACATTTGAAATGGATGGACAGGTTGTTTCTATCATTGAGTTCCAGCATGTAAAGCCCGGTAAAGGTGCTGCATTCGTTAGAACAAAAATTAGAAATGTTATTACAGGAGCGGTAGTCGAAAAGACTTTCAATCCTAACGATAAGTATCCGACCGCTTTTATTGACAGAAAGGATATGGAGTTCAGCTATGCAGACGGCGATCTCTATTACTTTATGGACACAGAGACTTGGGAACAGCTTCCAATCAATAAAAGTGTTCTCGGTGATAGCTTCAAATTTGTTAAAGAAAATATGATTTGCAAGGTTCTTTCATATAAAGGCAATGTGTTCGGCGTAGAGCCGCCAAACTTTGTTGAACTTGCTGTTACTAAGACTGACCCCGGCTTTAAGGGAGATACTGCAACAAACGCAACAAAGCCTGCAACTCTTGAGACAGGCGCTGAGATTAAGGTTCCTCTTTTCATTGATGAAGGCGAAGTTATCCAGATTGACACAAGAACGGGCGAATATATGGGCAGAGCATAATTCTGCAAGAAGAATAGTGTGAATAATCAGACAATTCGAATTTATATTACCCTCACAGCTTACACTTATGCAAACTGTGAGATGGCTAAATTCCCATTTACGCCTTATATGCCCACATTAAGGCTGTAAATTTTTTCACTTTTATTTGTGGGCGGAAAGGCTATGGTGTTAAAAATGAGTTTAACAGAGAGAATTGCATACATTAAAGGTCTTGCTGAGGGACTTGCTCTTGATGAGTCAAAGCCTGAGGTTAAGGTTATAAATGCTATTTTAGAGCTTCTTGATGATATGGCTTATTCTGTATCTGATATGGAAGATCTGTATGATGAGCTTAGTGCGCAGGTTGATGAAATTGATCAGGATTTAGCGGACGTTGAAACAGATATTTATGATGACGAGTGTGATTGTGACGACTGTTGCGATGATTTTGAGGAAGAAGAGGATAATCCTTTCTACGAAGTCAGTTGCGGCGCTTGCGGTCAAAAGCTCAATGTATCTGAGGATGTATTGCTTGAAGGAGAAATTGAGTGCCCTAACTGCGGCGAACTTCTTGAATTTGATTTCTCAGGACTTTTTGACGCAGATGATGACTGTTGTGATGATGAGTGCTGCACATGCGGAAGCTGTGTTGATGAGGAAGAATAATTTCACATTGATAACACCCCTTGTATAAAATATACGAGGGGTGTTTTTTTGCTTTATTATAAACGTCGCAAACGCAAATTTCGCAGGCTGAAGATTTTTCTGACTGTGACAATATCATTAATAATCGCTTTAGTTGTTTTTTGTGAACAGCAGATAGCTGAATTTCGTCCTGAATATATCAGAACAGAAGCTGAAATTCGTTCCGAAAATGTAATATGTGAAAGCGTTGAAAGTGTTCTTAAAAATATCGGATACAGCTATGATGATATTGTAAAGGTAAGATATTCAGATAGCGGTACTGTCCAGTCAATTGAAACAGACTCAATAAAGATTAATTATCTCAAAGCAGAGATATCGGAAGCAGTGCAGCAAGAACTAGAAAAAATTCATGATAATGAGTTAAAAATACCCCTTGGTGTATTCACCAATATTACCATGCTTTCCAATGTTGGTCCAAACGTTACAATGAACTTCAGCATTACGGGAAGCTTCAGTTCTGAATTTGTAAGCACCTTTGAAAGCGCAGGGATAAATCAAACAATTCATCATATTAAATTAATGCTTACCTCTAAAATTATAACTACATCGCTTGATTATTCAGGTGACATTACTTTTACGACCGACTTTGAAATTGCTCAGACCGTAATAGTAGGCAATCTTCCGAATTATTATGGTAATTTATATGCTTCGGATGTACTCTGAATTATAAGCTAATGAACATATTAGCTGTTGATTTTGTATCTTATGACTGCTTTTGCTATAGCATATTTCGTAACACCATATTTAAAAATAATATTTCATTATAAATTGCCTAAAGCAGTTTTTTAATATTACATTATTTATATCGAATTGATTTTTTATGTTGCTTTTTGTCTCGCAAATAAAATTTAAAACAGAGGCATTATGTTTGCTATAATTTTTTCTATTCAATATTTTGCAATATATTAACTGTAATCATAAATTGCCGTTAAGTATGAGTAAAAAATAATACTTGATTTTTGACGAAAATTTTGATATAATAGTCAGCGGTAATTGGAGAGATGTCCGAGCTGGCCGAAGGAGCATGATTGGAAATCATGTGTACGGTAATCACCGTACCAGGGGTTCGAATCCCCTTCTCTCCGCCAAAAAAGTGCCGTTTAATCGGCACTTTTTCTTTTTCGTGTTGCATTTTGTGTTGCATTTTTAAAATT
>CAYQXN010000015.1:0-9373 GCA_964421585.1 uncultured Ruminococcus sp.
AAAAACATATAGTTTAATGTACTGAAAAAATAAAACGAACCTATTTTCTGTTTTGTATTCTTTGTTTATTGCGGCGCAAAATTTGATTTCTGAATTGATTGACAGATTGGTTTTAGTACGTTAACATACACTGCAATAAAGTATGTTATCTTAGCAGACAGTCAGTATTTGAATTTTTTAGCGTCAAAAGTCATCAGACATTATATTTTAAGCGTAAAAATCCCAATAGTATCAATAAAGCACCAAAATCATAAAAACACAATTTTAATGTTCCAACTTTGGCTTAAAAACTGGCTTGTTTATGCGGTGTTGTAAATATTAGCAATAAAAACCAATGTAGAAAATTCCGCAAAGTTGTAGTTTTGTATTTTAAACTTAAAGACTTAAAACCATATGACGAGGTCGTAAAGGAAATATTGGAACAACTAAACATATCAGTGAAAACTGTCATTGACAATATTCAATCAGTGCTTACCTTCAAATACTCATATAGCATTTTTTACGATAATGACTCTGTATTTTCAATCAATGAATTACATAATGATTTAACAACTTCAATTCAGAAAAAATCAAGAAACCAGCAAAATCTTTGTCGCCAATAGAACTCCGACTGCTTGAACTCACAATAGGAATTTCTTCAGAAACTTTTGAACCTGCCCAAAAACTATCATACAACAAAACAGCACTTCTGCCCGGGATGACAGAAAGTGCTGTTGGAAAGAAACGTAAAAGAGTTATTGCAAAATTCAGAGTTTTGTTGGAAAACAGTTAAAATTAACTACAACAGGAGAGTACAAATTGTATTCTCCTGTTGTAGTTTGTTCTGATATAAATTGTAGTATGAAAATTATGTTTCTACACTCATTACTTCAATGACTATTCTTGCACTGACTTTCGCTGTAAAAACACATACAATAATAGAGTTTAGTAGCTCCAGATGTACTTATTGCTGCAGACTTTTATATTAATAAAAATTGGAAATCTCTTGTGATTAACCACCTTTCAAGTTGATATATCACAAATTAAAAATACAGCCAGAGCAAACCTAACTACATTTATTTTCGTAGAGTATGTCCTTGACGAAAGTATATTGTAAACTAAATAACTGCATTAATTATATTAAATGTTGTTGAAATTGTCAATACCGTAAATACAAAATCCGTCAAAAATTTTTTAATTTTACTTAAATCAGGCGAAATAAAGAGATAATTATAGTTATACGGATCTATTTTCCGTCAATATTGCCGTCAAATTATGAAAGGGGTTAGGATCTATGCCTAGAACAGGAGAGAACATTTACAAGAGAAAAGATGGGCGTTGGGAGGCAAGATATATAAAATCATACGAGAACAATAAAGCAAAATATGGATATTTGTATGCGAAGACATACAGAGATGTGAAAAACAAGTTGCTGTCAGCAAAAAAAGATACTGAACACACTGATTGCAAAATAACAGATAGTGAAAACATGAAGTTTGGCTTTTTGCTTGATGAATGGCTATCAATTTCCAAATCAAGGGTCAGGGAGTCAACATATATCAGGTACAAAAATTCTATTGAAAATCATATTAAACCTGCACTTGGCAAAATTGATATTTCGGAATTGAACACTTTATCAATTGAGAATTTTTTATGCAACAAACTATCAAACGGCAAGTTAAAATTAAATGCCGGATTATCACCAAAAACGGTTTCCGAGTTGCTTATCATTATCAAAGATACCGTAAAATACGCACAATCCGAAGGAATTAACATCACTTGCCAATTGGACAGAATTTCCATAAAAAGGCGAGTTCAGGAAATGAAAGTTTTAACAAAAGAAGAGCAATCTCGTTTGATTAAAACGCTATTAACAGATACGGACAGACAGAAGTTGGGGATACTTATATGCCTGTTCACTGGTATAAGAATAGGTGAGTTGTGCGCTTTAAAATGGGAAAATATTTTATTGGCTGACAAAACTTTAAGAATTAACAAAACAATGCAGCGAATACAATACGCAGAAAGTGATAAGCCTACAAAAACTCATATAATTATATCCGATCCAAAGAGCGAGGCGGCAAACAGAACAATTCCTTTACAAAACAGTTTAGTATGTATGTTAAAGCGTTTTGTTGCAAAGCCTAACTGCTATGTACTCAGTGGTTCAAGTAAAAGCTATATTGAACCGAGAACAATGCAAAATAAGTTTAAAATTTATCTATCCGAAAGCAATATTAAAGATACTAATTTTCATTCTCTGCGTCATACCTTTGCTACTCGCTGTATTGAATTGGGCTTTGATGTCAAAACACTGAGCGAGATACTCGGTCATTCCAGCGTTAAGACTACACTTGATAGATATGTTCATTCTTCTATGGAATTAAAACGAAACAATATGGAAAAGCTTGATTTGTTTTGCAGTTAAATTTATCTATTTGCCGTCAAAACTATTGGTCAGCTATAAGGTTTAGTGTTGATTTTATGCACATATTGTGCATTTTTTCGTCAAGGACATACTCTACGAAATAGAATTTATCTTGTTTAATTTATTATTTGTCTTTTTTGCAAAACTATTAGCATATGTACGTTTTAGGATGATGAACGATGCGGTTATTTAAACATTCAGCGTTTATTGATAATTTTAAATGCAACATATCTGAAAATTTATTAAAATTAAGTATATCTCAGAAATATACTGTAGAGCTTGATGCGCTTAATTTGATAGCCTCAACTGATGCTTCTGAAATTTGCAGATGTTCATATCATTCTGATGGGTTGAATCATATTTTTGATTACAATATAAGTGGTTTAAGTTCACTGAAAGCAAAAAAAATTTCCGACTGCGAGTATGTATGCTTACTCAAATCGTTGCTATCACTATTTTTATACTGTGAAGATAATGCTCTGAATCCTTTTAATATTGTCAATAGTCAGGATTGTATCTATTTTAACAGAACTTCATTTTCTTTTATTTATATTCCTGTCAAGATAAATAAAAAGAAAAAAGATTATTATCATTTGATTTTAAATATATTACGTGATTTAAAAAATGAGAGTCCTGTAATAGCAAAATTTATAAAATCTATAAAAAAGTTAAATGATGATTCTGTAATAGAACAACTGAAAAAATATGTTCAAGTTAATTACGAGAAACCTGGATTCTGCAATGATGTTGTCATATCAGACTATCACACTATAAGCAATTATCCCGATACAGAGGGAGAAACGACGGTACTTAATTCATACACGCAAAGCGATTATCCCGATACAGAGGGAGAAACGACGGTGCTAAATTCATACACGCAAAGTGATTATCCCGATACAGAGGGAGAAACAACGGTGCTAAATTCATACACACAAAGCGATTATCCCGATACAGAGGGAGAAACAACGGTGCTAAATTCATACACACAAAGCGATTATCCCGATACAGAGGGAGAAACGACGGTGCTAAATTCATACATACAAAGCGATTATCCCGATTGTTGCGAAGAAACAACAATACTTTCAAGTAATACACAAGACGATTATTCTGCATTTGATGATAAACCAACAAGTTCCGATAGTAACAGTACGTATGGTAAGAAAATTGAGATATTTCTGATAAGAAACTGCACAGGTGAAATGTTTGAAATTCCGCTTTCCGGAATATCAATAGGCTCAAAAGAGAGTGTAAATAATATTGTAATTCCCAATCCAAGCATCAGTAGAGTTCACGCAAGTATATCCTATGATGGAGATGAGGTATTTATTATAGATAATAATTCTACAAACGGTACTACTGTAGAGGGAACAGCGGTTCCTTCAGGTGTTAAGGTTACGTTATATAATGGTTCGTTGATAACACTGGGAAATGAATCTTTTCAAATAACTATAAATAAGACTTTATAATGCGAATATCACTGAAGTTAAATAAGTGATTTAAAATATTTATGCTTTAGTTTGTGCGTGCTTACTAAATATTAAATGAGAGAGTGGTAAAATGAGGTTTCTATCTGCGGCACATACCGATGTCGGTACAATAAAAAAGGTTAATCAGGATGCCTTCTGTTTGAAAATGGCATCTACTCCGTCAAAAAATATTGCCTTTGCAGTATTGTGCGACGGTATGGGCGGACTTAAAATGGGAGAGCTAGCGAGTGCTTTTGTAGTAAATGCATTTTCTGATTGGTTCGAAAATGTTTTTCCGAAAAATCTGGATAATGGGTTTCAGCCAAACAAAATCCAAAAGCAGTGGACCGATATAATACTTAAACAAAACGACTTGATAAAGGCGTATGGACAGAATCAAGGCTTTTCTTTGGGAACAACTGTGACGGTATTACTTGTGCATGATGATTGCTATATATCAATTCATGTCGGTGATAGCCGCTTGTATAAAATTGATAAAAGCATTAACCAGATTACTAAAGACCATACGCTTGTTGCTCTTGAGGTTGAACAGAATAAAATAACTGTTGATCAAGCAAAAACCGATAAAAGAAAAAATGTGCTTCTTCAGTGTGTCGGTGCTTCAAATGTAGTTACTCCTGATTTTAAAACAGGCAAGGTTTCAGAAAATGATGTATTTATGCTGTGCAGCGATGGTTTCAGGCATGAGATTACAGAGGAAGAATTTTACGGTGTTCTTGCACCTGATGTTCTCACAAGTGAGCAAATAATGAAGAAATCCCTTGTTGATTTGATTAATCTGAATAAATCAAGAGGCGAGAATGACAATATAACTTCCATTGTAATTAAATGTATTAAATAAGGAAGATAACAGGAGTGCGGTAAAATGGCATATCTGGGAGAAATAATTGATGGAAAATATGAAATACTGCGTGAAATCGGACGAGGTGGTATGTCTGTTGTATATCTGGCAATGGACAAAAGACTCAATAAGCAGTGGGCAATAAAAGAATTTCGCAAGGATAAGGATGATGAAAGCAAAAAGCTTGCCTTAAAAGCTTTGCTTGATGAGGCAAATCTTATGAAAAAGCTGGACCATCCGACGCTGCCGAGAATTGTAGATATTATTGATAACAGCAAAACAGTTTATATTGTAATGGATTACATTGAAGGCGAGTCGTTAAATAAGGTGCTGGATGCTTACGGAGCACAACCTCAGGAGGCTGTAATAGAATGGGCTAAGCAGCTAAGTGAAGTTCTTGACTATTTGCACACACGTGTTCCTCCGGTAATTTACCGAGATATGAAGCCAGCAAATATTATGCTTAAGCCTGATGGTACTATAAGACTTATTGACTTTGGTATAGCCCGTGAATACAAAGAAGGAAAAGACGGTGACACAACAAGTATAGGCACAAGAGGTTATGCAGCACCGGAGCAGTTTGGGGAGAAGGGACAGACGGACGCAAGAACCGATATATACAGTCTTGGAGTTACATTATATCATCTCGTCACAGGAAAGAATCCTGCTGAACCACCCTATGAAATTTATCCTATAAGGCATTGGAATCCAAATCTTTCAAGCGGTCTGGAATGGCTTATTCAGAAGTGCACACAGTTAAATCCTAAAGACCGCTATCAGTCATGCGCCGAGGTTACATATGTGCTTGAAAATTTGGAGAAGTTTGAGAGTGCATATAAGGGCAAGCAAAAAAGAAAAATAAACTTATTTATAACTTCTGTGGTATTAACAGTTGTATTTGGTTTGATCGGAGGAACAACCATACTGCTCAGCAGTAAAGACCATGACGAGCAGATTAACACCTATATGGACAAAGGAACGATTGAGGGTTATGAAGAAGCGATAGTTTATGACGATACTCTTACAGAGCCATATGTAAAACTAGCTCAAATGCTTAGAAGTCAAGTAAATACAGTCTATCCGGGAACCTGCAGCACTCAGACTTCGATAGCGCAAGAGCTTAGTAAAGGTATTTTATACGAAGAAGATTTTTTGGATTATTTTTCGACAGAACGAATGGATGCCCTTAAAAAGAGTGACATTAACAGCTATGTTCGTGTAAATTATGAGCTTGGTATCCTCTTTTGGAACAATTATAAGTCAGATGAGGATGATGATATAGGTGTAGGCTCACGTGAATCGGCAGTCAAAGCTGAACCATATTTTAAGCAGGTTGTAGATAATGCTTATGAGTCAACCGGTCGTTGCGGACTAAGTGAAAAAGAATACAATATGGCGGTATATAGTTATCTTCTTACTTATTTCAGGACTAGAGAGAAGGTTATGCAGAATTCAGATGACGATACATTTAAAATCGATGATACAGTTGTAAAGACTGGTTTTGTCAATACTGATGATGGTCAGAACATAGATAATCCGTATAATGTTTACTGGAATGTTAATATGCAGTTGATACTTAATCTTGACAAAGATGAGGTAACGGATATTGTTAAGCTTAATACCCTCAACATTGTTGCAAATACGGTAAGCAGAAATTTAGGGAAATTTATGACTTCGGGTACAGTCGGAATTATTCCTGCGGTTGAAACAGAGAAGTTATTCAATACAGCGGTTGATGAATACCTGAAATTAGAAAGCTCTTTTATTGATCCTGATGAAGTTGTAAAAGACAGACTTGAAAAAGCACATAATTCTTTGTGTGAGCTAGGCGATATGATTCAGGATTATTACGAGAATAACGGTGTTGAAATTAATTTGACCTTGCTTGAATAGGAGGCAAGAATATGAGTTCAATATATTTTACCATGGCGGTAGTTTCTTTTTTATGCTGCGGTGTGTTCCTGATAGCATCCACTGTTATGTTTTTCGTTTTTAGAATACCAAATGTTGTAAAGGATTTAAGAGGCTCTCTTGAACAGAAACAGATTGAGGAAATCAGATTAAAGAACGACAGGGCTGCCGGCAGAAAGGGCTCAATCAATGTATTTGAAGAGCTTGAACAAAAAGTTAAGCCTCGAAAAAATAATACTCAGCGAATCAAGTCCTCGGCTACAACGGACAGTATATCGTTGACGCATACGCATTCAGAGGATGAGGGAACAACAGTTTTACAGAAGTCTGCATATATAGTTAATTCTAATTTTAGAATTGAGAAAAATATTATTTTTGTCAGCACAACTAATTTATTAAAGTAATCTAATTATGCTTTGGAAGGAGTAAGTATAATGAAAAATACGAAGTTTCAGAAAAGAATACTTGTAGTGTCTGCAGTAAGCTTTTTTATACTTTCGTTAAGCTTTTTGTTTTTGCCTGTTGAGGGCGTGGTAAGCAATTCTGTTAAGCTCATAATACTTGGAGTTGTTATTTGGCTGTTCCTCATAATCGGAATATTATCGCAGATTAAACTTTCTTTATGGTTTAAAAAATCGGTTAAAAAAGACGGAATTTCCGATAAAGGAAGAATAGGTGTTTTGTGTTTTTTGCAGAATACTTATTCGACGCTTGCTGATATAATCTGCGCAGTAAGTTTGATTGGCTTTATTGTATCAGCTGTCATTACCCATTTATTTGGATATATAAACTATGTTTTATTATTTGTGCTTATATTTTCATTCAGTATGCATTGCATTCTTAATGGTAAAGTATATAACTATATAATTCACGGACAAGAAAAATAAAAGGAGCGAATAAAAATGATAAGTCGGTTAAAGATTTTATCTTCAAAGCTGATGGCAGTAGTACTGATTTGCACATTGGTTCTCAGTATTGTGCCTGTCACGCTGATTAGCGCAGTTGAAGAGCCTGAGTCAACGGATCAGGTCGGATACAATAATGTTAGCAACTACAGCGGAGTTGAAATCAGCTTGACATCAAATGGCAGTAGTTATAGCGGTTTAGATTGGACGCAATATGATGTTACAGTTAATGCAAAGATTACTGATTTCAGCAGTGTTTCTGATGTACAATATAAAAAAAATACTGATACAGAATGGATTAATGTAGATAAAAATAATATTTCTACATCGGATGAAGCAACAGAATCAGCTACTTTTAGCTTTACCATTGCTGTTCAGGAATATGACGGAGCTTACGACATAAGGTATTCTGTACCTACAGAAGATTCTCCTGAGGTTAAGAGTGAAATATTTTCAGTAAAAATGGATAACAAGTGTCCATCAATTATTGCTACAGCTGACGAAACGGATTGGGCAAAAAGTGTCAAAATTTCGGGCACCGTTAAAGACGAGTGTTCGGGTGTGAATTCTGTAACATATTTACTTGACGGTACTTCTGTAAACGGAAATGTCGCTCTTCAAGATGATGGAAATTTTGAATTTACTCTGGATTCAAGCGTCATCACTTCAGATTTTGACGGAAAAGTTTATATCAATGCTGCCGATGAAGCAGGTAACAGCACTCTTCTATATCCCGCCGAAGTTTCTGTAAAGTTGGATGTTACTGCACCTATTATCTCAGAAATTAAAGCCGATCCTAATTCATGGACAAATAACACTGTTACTGTTACAGGTAAGGTTGCAGACGAAAACGGCTCAGGAGTTCAAGCTGTTTATTATGCAATACTTGATGATGACGGTACATTTGCAATTGAATCAGCAGAAGAAGCGGTTTTGGATCAAAATGGCGATTTCTCATTCGCACTTAATGAAAACGGCGATGTTAACTACAGCGGAAGTGTAGTTGTGTATGCACTTGATAAAGCAGGTAACGATTCCAATAAAGATCAAACACAGCAAAACTCAGTCTATGTCAATATCGATACACAGCAGTGTGTTATTACAAGTATAAATTCTGATAAACCAAACTGGACAAATGAAGAAGTTACTATAAGCGGTGAAATTGAGGATAATCTTTCACTTAATGCATCATCAGAGGTTAAATACAGTATAACCAAGTATAATTCTGATGCGGCTATAGATGACGAGATAGCTATTAATGACGAAGACTTTCATGATGTTAATGAAAAAAGTTTTGAAAATGGTAAGTTGAATTTTAAAATAAAGATTAACAGTGACGGAAATTATGAAAGTGGCATATATAAGGTAACTGTTATAGCGAAAGATAATGCAGGTAATGATTCCACATACAGTGAAAATCTGATATTGGAACTTCCTGTTATCATAAAAATTGATACATCTAAGCCTGAGCTTACAATTGACAATGAAAATATGACAGGGTGGACAAACGAAGATGTTTGTGTTACCGGTACTGCGGTTGATGAGTATTCAGGCATTAAGTCTGTTTATTACAGAAAAGCTAACGCAGAAGATTGGGCTGAGGCAGATTATGATTCTGAAAATGGTAAGTATAGTTTTACTATTTCGGACGAGTTTTATGAAGGCTATTACGAAATCTATTGTGAAGACAATGCAAAAAATACCGATTATTTAGACAATAATATTACAAAACTGTACGTAATGATGGATAAAATCTCGCCGGAAAGAACCGTAACATATTCATCACCTGTCAGAGCTGTATCTTCAACAACAATGGAAGATA